>JBFILE010000010.1:0-24601 GCA_041599855.1 Thermoplasmatota archaeon | reverse complement strand
TCGCGCCGCCGGGCGAAGGGGGGCTGCTGCCCCCCTCCGCGCCTCCCCCCGCTTCCGGTTGGCGGGTGAGGGGGCGGGGACTGTTTTTCTGGTCGCTCCCTTTGGGGGGTGCGGCCTTTTCCTGCTGCCCAGCTGGTTCGCAAGTCCTGATGGATTGTGCGGATCCGATTCGGCCGTGCTCGCGTCCTGGGCGTGCCGCCGGTCATGATGGCGGGGAGTGATCGGGCGGCTGCGTTCGGGAGATCACGTGATATCGGGAACCGGGGCCGGAGCGGGTGGGGTCCCACCCGTTCCGATGGCGGGGAACGGGTGGGGTCCCACCTGTTTTCGGCCCGTCTCCGGACATCACGCGATCTCCGTATCCCGGCAACCCGCTCGAAGGCGGCGCATCACCCGCGCCCACAGCCCCTCCCAACCACGAACCCGGGCGCAAGCCGCGCCAAGTCGCGAATCCGGAGGCATCAATTTATATACGGGTGCCGGGATGACGGGTGCCGGATCGGGCAGTCGGTTGAGCGTCGTCTCTCCTCGGCATTGCCCGGTTTTCGTCGAGGTCGCGTTCCCATGTATCACATCGTTGAGATGGAAGACACCGTCCGCATCCCCCCGGACATGCTCGGCGGGGATCAGGATGAGATCTCTCGGGATCTTGTCCAACACTCCTTTGAGGGGCGGCTCAACAAGAAGTACGGGTTCACCGTTCTCGCGTCCGATGTGGAGCGCTTGGGCGAGGGACGGGTCATCCACGGCGATGGCGCCGTATATCAGCGCGTGAAGTTCAACGCGCTCAGCTTCAAGCCCGAGGTCGGGGAAGTCGTGGAAGGGACCGTGTGCGAGGTTGTCGAGTTCGGCGCCTTCGTCCGCTTCGGTCCCCTCGATGGACTCCTCCACATGAGCCAGATCATGAACGACTACCTGAACGTGGACCTCGGCAACGAGCGTCTCACCGGAAAGGAGACCGGTCGTTCCCTGAGTCTCGGCGACAAGGTCCGTGCCCGTCTCGTGACCGTGAGCCTGAACGAACTCTCGCCGCGCGAGAGCAAGATCGGCCTGACCATGCGGCAGCCGGGTCTCGGCAAGCTCGATTGGCTCGAAGAGGACCGCCTTCCCGAGGAAGAGCGTCCCGCGCGTGCCGCTCCGGCCCGCAGTGGGCGCGGTCGCAAGAAGGGAGGTGACTCCTGATGAAGGCGTGCCGCGATTGCCACTTCGTCACGGAGGAGGAATCCTGCCCCATGTGCCGTGGATCGAACCTGAGCAAGGATTGGCTCGGCTTCGTGCACGTCATCGATGCTTCCCGGAGCATCATCGCGAAGAAGATGAACATCGACGCGAACGGGCGCTACGCGCTCAAGGTTCGCTGATCCGTCCGCGGCTTCCGCCGCGAACAGGGGACAGGCTTCACGGCCGTTCCCCGTCCCACCCGTGACGGCCCTGCCGTCGTGGGAATCGACGGCCCCGCCGTCCCAGCCGCCCTCCATTGACGCGCCCGGCCGAGGAGGGATGAACGGAGACTCCCCGGCATGTACACGCTCCCCATCGCGCTGAGAAGCGCACTCAAGGATCCCATGCGCCCCGTGGTGGACACGGCCGGCGCCCTCGCCCACGTACGGGCGGAAGCTACGCCGGTCGTGGCTGTGGGGGACGTGGTGACGGGGATGTTCCTCGATGCCGGCATTGTCCCGGCAGTCATGATCATTGATTTCAAGACCCAGCGGACGCAGGACCTTCCGGAACTGCGCGCTGCGGTCGAGAAGACGGGGGCACGCGTTGTGCCTGTGGTGAATCCGCCCGCGGAGATCACCCGCGACCTCTGGAACGCCATCGTCGAGGCCCTCGATGATGACGAACCGGTCGTCCTGCAGGTGGAAGGCGAGGAGGACCTCGCCGTTCTTCCCGTTCTGGCCTTGGCACCTGACGGTTTCCAGGTCGTGTACGGTCAGCCCGGGGAAGGTGTCGTCATCGTCCAGGTGGATGATGGATCGCGTGCCTTTGCCCGGGATTTCCTGAAGAAGATGGAGTGAATCAGATGGTTGATATCGAGATCACGGAAAAGCGGGACAACCCGCTCCTGAAGCGCGTCGACGTCCGCTTCCGCATCGTCCACCTTGGTGTGGCGACGCCGAAGCGCGACGATGTGCGCGAGAAGCTTGCTGCCATGATGAACGCGAACAAGGGTGTCGTCGTCGTGGATCACATGACGAGCCGTTTTGGCCGGGGCGAAAGCGTCGGCTTCGCGAAGGTGTACACGTCCCAGGACGTCATGCCGCGCATCGAGCGCATGTACATCCTCAAGAGGAACAAGCTTGAGAGCATCGTCCCTGCAAAGAAAGGGGGTAAGAAGTAATGGCGGAAGGTAGCGCCCCCGGTCGCCGCGCCCACTACAAGGTCGAAAGCGGCAAACTCGTGCGTCAGCGCAAGTCGTGCGCGAAGTGCGGTCCCGGCATCCTCCTGGCGGAGCACAGGGACCGGCACGCGTGTGGCCGCTGCGGCTACACGGAATTCAAGAAGCAGGGCTGATCATCGAATGATGATCGCGGCCCGGATCCGGGCCGCCGCGGGGCGCGTGTGCCCCGCGCGTTTCCTTTTCATTTCTTCGACTCATCATCCGGATCCATGCGGAGCCACGCCTTGGCAGCTTCGCCGCGGCTCGTGGTTTGCCAAGCCCGCGACGGGCCCCGTGGAACCACCGTGGCCTGCCTGGGTTGCTGGTCGACGACTTTGGCGCCCTGGACGGGCAATCGGGAGGGCGGCTTGCCCCACCGGAAGCGTGTGAAGAATCGAAGGATCCGGTGCATACCATCATTCTCGGTTCGTTGGATGCTTGACCCGGCGCATGTCTGTTTGGTTGCCACTTCGCGCTGGACAGCCCTTTCGTTGCATCCGCGGAACATGGCTGGCGCTGGGTGATGCATGCAATGGCGGAACCCGGGGGTTCTACCGCTTCTGCCTCAACCATCGACGCGCCGCTTCGTGGCGGTCGGTCGCATGCCAGACGGAACTCGGGGTGGTGCGCGGATGGGCCGGCCTTGACGGCTGCGTGGAGACGGGTTTCGCTCCGTCGCGCGCGTCGTCGGGCTGGTCATGCGCGGTGCCAACCTCGCGCCCGTCACCTTCGGAGCGGTCGAAACGCGCGCTCAGGCGGGTGATGAACGGGATACGCATGTCGGACCTTGAATCCGGTTCGAGGTTTTGTATCCTTCGCAGTCACTCGGTTGCAGGACACCTCATGTCCCGAGAAATGTTAGAGCGGATGATGAGTGCGTGAGATCGGGCAGGTGCGCGCACCGAACCGGGGTGGCGCGCTCGCCGAGGGGTTCGACTGTTGAACCATGGCCGAATCAAGAACGTCGGCACACAGTTGCAACAGCGCCGGGGAGATTGCCGGAAGGTCGTTGACCCGGCGACCGACCGATGGCAAGACGGACCCGCGGGGATTCGAACCCCAGTTCCTTGCTCCGGAGGCAAGAAGGATATCCAGACTACCCTACGGGTCCAGCGTGGGCGAGCGCCGCGAAGCGTTGCCCCTGTCATAAACCTTCGGCTCGGAAACCGTGGGTTCCGAGGGCTGCCCTGTGCGGTGTGGCGGCAGGGCGCGCCCGCTGCCGGAATCCGTCGCCGCCTCACGCGCTCTTGAGGACGCGGGCCTTCAGGTCATCCTTCGGCATGAAGCCGACGATCTGGTCCACCCGCTGCCCACCCTTGAACACGAGAAGGGTCGGGATGCTCATGACGCCGTACTTGGCTGCACTGCCGGGGTTCTCGTCCGTGTTCAGCTTGCCGAACATGGCCTGACCTTCCATCTCGCCTGCCAGCTCGTCGATGATGGGGGCGATGCGCTTGCAGGGGCCGCACCATGGTGCCCAGCAATCGACGACCGAGAGGTCGTTGTCCTTGATGAAGGAAGCAAAATCCGCGTCAGTGATGTCCACCGGTTTCGACATTCGGACCGGCAAAAGTGCTTCTCCGGCAAGAGCCTATTCCCGGGCAGGTCTTCCTTAACCCCGATCCGGATAGGGCGCCGCCGGATACGCACATCGGCAGGTGCCGAAAGGCCCGTCGTTTGGGGGCTTATCCCGGCGTCCGTCCGTCAGGATGACAACGTTATTACGCGACGCCCCCATCCCTGACCGAATGCTTGACGACAAGGACCGTGTGATCCTCAAGGAGCTCCGCGAGGATGCGAAGAAGACCACGAAGCAGATCGCGGCCAACACGGGCATTCCGCGGACCACGGTCCATGATCGCATCACCAAGCTTGAGACGAACGGCGTCATCAAGCGGTTCACCGTCATCCCGGACTATGTCCGCATCGGGGAACCCACGACCGCCTTCGTGTTTATCTCGTACAATCCCACCGAGGGGTCGAACCAACGGGAGGTTGCGGAACGGCTGTCCCAGCTCGACGGTGTGTACGAGGTCCACATGATCAGTGGGGATTGGGACATCCTCGCCAAGGTCCGGGGTCGGGACGTGGAAACCATCGGGCAACTCGTCATCGACCGCCTGCGGGACATCAAGGGCGTCGGCAAGACGGTGACGTCCACCGTGTTCCGCACGGTGAAGGAAGGCGCGTGATCCCCGCGCGGTGGATTCGGCCCTCAGCCGCGCAGTTTTCCGATGACCTCGTCCATGGGCCCGTCGTGGTTGAATACGGCACTTCCCGCAACGAGGGCATTCGCCCCCGCCTTCCGAACGAGATCGGCGTTGCCGAGTCCGACGCCGCCATCGACTTCGAGGTCGGCCGATGAGCCGGCGGAATCGAGCATGGCCCGTGCCTTCTCGATCTTCGGGATCATGGCGTCGATGAATTTCTGGCCCCCGAACCCGGGGTTCACGGTCATGATAAGGAGAAGGTCCAGTTCCCCGATCACGTGCTCGACTGCGCTGAGTGGCGTTGCCGGATTCAGCGCGACCCCGGCCTTGCAGCCGAGGTCATGGATCATCTGGACGGTGCGGTGGAGATGGGTCGTGGCTTCCGCGTGGATCGTGAGGATGTCGCACCCGGCCGCCGCATAGTCTGCCAGGGATCGCTCGGGATCCTGGATCATGAGGTGGGTATCGAAGGGCAGGTCGGTGGCGTCACGCACGGCCTTGATAACCGGCGGCCCGAAGGTCAGGTTCGGCACGAAGCGGCCGTCCATCACGTCGACATGGATCCAGTCGGCGCCAGCGTCCGCAACCCTCCGCACCTCGGTGCCGAGTCGGCTGAAGTCGGAGGAGAGGATGCTGGGGGCGATCTTGGTCGGCGCCATGGGAACGGCGTTCCACTCCGCCGCGCGTACAAATACGTTCTCTTGGCGCAATGCGCGGGGGAGGGGGACGTTCAATTGGCGCAATGCGCGGGGGAGGCGGGGATGGTTCGCACGTGCGCCCGTCCCGTTCTCTTTCCGGTGTCCTTGAGGCGGTGCAATCGGCAGGGGGCCGGGGGAGAAGCAATGGGATCCGGGGCGTCGGGGCCGGGAAGAAGGACGCATGGAGGGGCCGGTCCACGCCGAGGGGTTGACGAGCCGCGTTGGGGGGCACGGATCGTCGGGCGGGGACCGGTTGGGGGGAAGCGATCGGCTCTTACGTGAGAAGCGCGACCTCCAGGGTGGCTTCGCCGTACAGGTCATCGTCGGTCGTCACGCGACTGCCCGTGTCAAGCACGAGGAATCCATGGTCTGCAAGCGTGCGCATGAAGCGGGCCGCGTCCGCCGTTGGGACGTTGATCCGCGTGGAGAACCCGGTGGGATCCATGAGCAGGAGTCGTGCTGCCGCAGTATATCAAGCGACAGTGCAGGAAATGAACCTTGAAACTGGAACATCGGCGCGCAATGCGCCGCGTTCCGGAAAATGGTGAGAAAAGTCAGGGGCGGGCGTCACAACCCCTCATGACGCCCGCGCCGTCGGTGGATCTACGCGTGGAAGGAGCTGATCGCCTTCTCTGCCACGGCATTGTAATGTTGACGTTCCGGTTCGCCTCCAAATTCGTTGAAGTACTTCTGCAACGCGTGCTCAACGGTGTCGCTGATGCTTTGGCCCTTCAAGACCTTCAGCGTGTGCAGTTTCACGTGGTAGTCGATGGGGATCTTGACTTTGATCTCCTTCGCTTCCGTCAGCTTGCCCAACCCCAGATTCAGATGTGCGTTTTGCACTTCCATGCGTTTCCCTCTTCCCACGAAGTTATAGCTCCGATGGGATGCCAACTATACCGGCAGGGGGGTTTAGACGTTTGCATTTGTCACCTACCGGGCTTATGTGGCCGAAAGTTGGATATGTAATGTTATAGAAGCGGACCTATAGTCCAGTTCCCAAGGCGGAATGTACCATTTTGTGCACTGTGCGCTTCATGGTGGTCCAGTTCTGTCACCAAAGGGGGTTGGCGCGGACTAAAATAGTCCAGTTCCAAGCACAGGGTACCCGACAATGGACGATCATCGATCCAAGCTCATGCGTGGCCTCCTCGAGGCCCTCATCCTCGCCCGGTTGGAGGACGGGCCAGTCCATGGCTACGGGATCCTGAAGGTGATGGAGGATCTTTTCGGCGCCGACGTGAACAAGAACCGCGTCTACCCCCTCCTCCAGCGGTTGGAGTCCGAAGGCATCATCGAGCGCGTGGAACAGGATGAGAATGACGACGGGGGGAGGCCTCGCCAGGACTACATGCTCACGGACGATGGTCGGGAGCGCCTTGCCGGCTATCGCGGCATGCCTGAACCGTTCCGTGACATGATGCGTCAATTCTGGGCGCCACGCGCCGGAACCGGAGCCGTTCCCGACGGCGGGTCGGCACCGGCCGCCGGCGCCATCCCTGTGGCCGCGCCATCGGTGCCAGTTGCACCTCCGGCGTCAACGACAACAACGCGCGTGCCGGTTCGCTTTCCCGGATCCGAAGGTGCGCCGTATCCGTGTCCCGATGCCCGCGTACACCTCGAAAAGGATCCGTCCTCCGGCGAATTGGCCATCCGGCTCACAGGATGCCCCATGGGTGCGTACGAGTATTGTCCGGAATGCCCCATCTGGAAGGCGACGGAAGGTTATCGCCGACTCGTGTTCGGTTGAGCCTGCCGCCGTGGGATCGCGTCACGGGCGGCCATCGCGTGGGGCCCGCCCCATGGGGCGCTGCACGATCCGGCATTGTGCAGGGCCGACGTCGTCGCTCAACTCCGCCGCTTCTGGCCGTCCCGCCACTTCTGCCACACGATTGCGCCGGCGTACCCGAGTGCCACAAGGACCACGGTGTAGACAAGGGACACGAGGAGCAGTTCCGTGAATGTCAGGTTCTCCGGATTCACGAACTGGTCGAGGGTCAACCCGAGCGCGACGGTCATCCCGCCGCCACCGCAACGACCCGACTTAATGGTTCGCGGGATGGCATCCCGCGGCGGATCGCCCGCCGATCCATTCCAACACGTATTTAGTGCCACGTCGGGCATTTCCGGGCCGGGATGCACATGCTTAGTCGAATTGCCGATCACTACCGGTGCGAGGGCTACGCCGTTTCCGTGCGGCCCACGCTTGCCGGTCTTTCCGGCGTGGACCGGACCCCGGACGTGTACGCGGAATCCGAGGAACCGATCGTCGTCACCGTCATCACGGGTCGCGCCGCCCGCGCGAAGGATATCATCGCCGCCCGCGTCCTCGCCCGCGACTTGTGCGGTCGCCCGGCTGTCGTGGCCCCGTCGTTCAGTGTCGATGCGCTGCGCTGGTGTTCCCGCTACGACGTGGATGCCATGGATGCGGACCGGTTCGCGGAACCCTTGGTGGCCGCGCCCGTCGAGCCGGGATCCGACGAGCAGATGCCGGACGTATCAGCCGGTGACGCGTCGTCCGATGCCGCGGAGTCCGCGACCGGAACGGACGATGTCTGTGAACCGGGGGCGATCTACGCCGCTGATGCGGCCCCGTTCGTGGCGAACGTGGACGGGCGGGAGCGTGACATGCATGCAGCCCGCGATGAGCCGACGCCGCCCGACGCCTCGGCCACCTTGGAGGGTGCACTTGACGACGGGGTCCTGCCGGATTCGGCGGAATCCGCGGATACCGGCGCCGATCTGCCGATGGCCGCGTGCCATGTGGCCGGCGTGTCTGATTCCATTGGTGCGCCGTCGCCGGATGCGGCGTCATCCGATCGCTCGCCGACTGACGCGCATTCCTTTGAGGCGACCCCGGTCGACACCGAGCCGCCGGTCCCTGAATCGGTGACGGGTCGGTTGCCGGTGGAACCGACCGATGTCCTCGACGCCCCGTTGCCCGAATTCGCTGCCCGCGCCGCTGAAGTCCCGTTCGACGATGAACGCCAGGCGGCCGAGCCCGTCGAACTCCCGATTTCGACCGAAGGGTCGGAACCCGGGCTCGACATGGCGCCTGAAGGTGTCACGATCGACGCGGACCCGGCTTCCGCCGAACCGGCGTTCGACGCCACGGCATCCACCATGGTCGCTGTTGACCTTGACGACGAGGAGCCCGTGGCCGTCATGGCGGAACCCGTCCTCGGTGCCGGCATCGGGGCCGAAGAACCGGCTGCATCGGAGGGTGCCCCGGACTTCCCCGACGACCACACACCCGGCACCGGCGAATGGTCCGTGTACCGGGACCTGATGGCCGAGCAGGGTCACGAGGCCGCGGTCGAGACCGAAGGACCGGGCGAGGCGTTTGACACCCCCGTCGAACGGCGCACCCCAGCCGCACCCGTGTCCGTTCCGGATGCGGGGCCCACGGGTGAGGATGACGGGGACGACGGCCACGCGGTCAACCCGCAGGAAGCCGATGCCGCGCGTGCATCTCCGGTGGCGCTTCTCGCGGGGGCGAGCATGGCCGATCCATGGCCGGCCCTTGCGGCCACGTTCCCGGTCCACGCGGCCCACGGGGCCCTCGATCATGACGTGGTCGTGGACCGGGACGCGTTCGTCCGGACCCTCGACACGGAAACGGATGCGGCCCGCGATGGCCCCACGGCCGACCCGGCTGAGGAGATCATCGCCTTGGCCGCGCCGGAGGGAATCCCGTTCGAGGACGTCATCGCTCTTGCGGCGCCGGCTGGATTGCCGGTCGATCCTGCGGACCCTGACATGCCGCGCGTTGCGCCGGCAGGAGCGGCCGAAACGACCTGGGAAATCCCCGCGTTCCTGTCCGTGCCGATCCGGTACCGGAAGGGCGCGTGCATGCCATCGTACGTGATCGCGCCGGAGTTCGCGCCGTTTCCGACAAACTGGGGCCCCCGGCCGCCGCGCGTCGACGCCGGCTTCGTCGACCTTCCCGCATTCCTTGCGGAACCTGCGCGGTGGCCGAAGGGAGCCATCCGTCACGCGGCGCCCGCGTTGCCCGATGATGCGGTTCTGCCGTCGTTCCTGCTCGAATCCCTTGCCGCACCCGAGGCGGAGTTGCCGGCAATCCACGGCCAGATCGAGGTTGCGGCACGGGTCGCTCACGTAGTCAAGAAGATGGTGGACACCCGCCCGGTGATCCCGCGTGATGCCGAGGCAGGCGAAGTCGCGCCCGAGGAGGCGGCCCCGATGGTGGTGGATGTCGGCGTTGTCGAGGCGGCCACAGCGCGTTTGGACGCGGTGACCCCCTTCGCTTCCGAACCGATGGTCACGGCCGAACCTATCGTTGCGGCCGAGCCGGAGGCCATGGCGGCGGGCGAACCCGAGGCCATGTCCGAGATTATGTCCGACGCCATCCCGGTGGATGCTGTCCTCGCCGCGCCGGAAGCAGCCGAAGCCCCGGCCGCAAGCCGGCCGACCCCGGCGCCTGTGCCCGCCCTCCCATGGGAATTGCCGACCAAGGGCGCGGTCCCGGAGCCCCCGCGGGCCCCATTGCCGGGCACGGGGAACGTGTTGCCGTGGACGCGCCCCGAGCGCCCGGACGACTACGCCATGACCGTGCACGAGCCCGCCATCTGGGCGCAGCGCGCGCGCCTCGCCCGCATGCGGGAAGCAACGTGGGCATCCACGTCCGGCATGCTCGGCTTGTCCGGAACCGTGCGGCCCACCCACCCGAGCGAGGTCGTGGATGATCCCATGGCTCGTGGGCCGAGTGCATGGTTGGCGGCCCTTCGCGCGGCCGGCACGGCGCGCCGCACCCACGAACCCGACCTCGCGATGCGGAATTGACGGGCACCAGTTTTTTTAAGCGGGATGGCGCGTTCGCCCCTCGTGGCGGTCGCGTCCCCGCGTATCTCTCCGCATCCCGTCGCCGTCGAGCGGGAGCCGCGGTTGGATGCGGTGGCGCCGGCCGCGGTGGCGCGGCGGCTTGCCGCCCGATTCCCGGATGCGCCCACGCTCCTCCTTGATGCCCCGGTCACGGGGCCGTTGGCCTCCTTCGCATTCGTCGCAGCCGACCCGGTGGCGCGCCTTGTCGCCACGGGGCGCGCAGGCGATGGCCAGGTCGCGTCCCATGTGGATGCTCCGGCGGATGCCATCCTGACGGCATCCGATCTTCGCGAACTCGACAGGGGGCCGCTTTTCGACGTCCTCTCCGACGCCCTTGCACTCGCGCCGCCCGGCCATGTGGCGGGCGCACCGCCATTCCAAGGGGGTTTCGCGGGCTTCCTGTCCTACGATGCGGGACGCCTCGTCGAGCGGGTTCCTTCCACCGCCATCGACGACCGGGGCCTGCCGGTGGCGGACTTGTCCTTCCACGATGTCGTCATCGCGTGGAACAAGGGCTCCGGGGAGGCGTTCATCATCGCCCGCGCCGTCCCCGACGACTGGCGCGTCGCCTCGATCCCCGACCGGGCGGCCCGCATCCGGCAGGCGGCCATCGGACCCGATGTGGCGCCCGGCACTTGGCAAGCAGGCACCCTCGAGCCCGGCATGACCCGTGCGTCGTTCGAGGCCCGCGTGGCGCGGGCCCGTGCCCACGTCCGCGACGGCGACGTGTACCAGGCGAACCTGAGCCACCGGTTCACGGCGTCCTTCGACGGCGATCCGTGGGGGCTGTACGAGGCGCTGGGCCGGGCGAATCCGGCCCCCTTCGCGGGGGCATGGGTGACGCCCGGGCATGCGGTCCTGTCATCGAGCCCGGAGCGCCTCGTTGCGACCCGCGGCGGACGTGCCACGATGCGTCCCATCGCGGGAACACGGCCCCGGGGCGATACGGACGTCCGGGACCGGGCGCTTGCCGAGGAACTCCGGGAAGATGAGAAGGAACGCGCGGAACACGTCATGCTCGTGGACCTTGCGCGGAATGACCTCGGCCGCATCTGCCGGTACGGCTCGGTCGCGGTGGACGATTTCATGACCGTGGAATCGTACCGCCGCGTCCATCATCTCGTGAGCGGGGTGAGCGGAGAGCTGTCAAGCGGGATCGGACCGGCCGACGTGATCCGGGCCACCTTCCCGGGCGGCACCATCACGGGCGCGCCCAAGGTCCGCGCCATGGAGGTCATCGAGGAGTTGGAACCGGTGCGTCGCCACGCGTACACGGGGGCCCTCGGGTACATCACCCCCGGCGGCGACCTCGACTTCAACATCCTGATCCGGACCCTGACGGTGTCCCATGGCCCGGTCGGCCGCCGCGTGGACCTGCAGGTGGGTGCCGGCATCGTCCACGACAGCGACCCGGGGCGCGAGTACCTGGAAACGCTGGCGAAGGCGCGCGCCATGCGGGAAGCATTGGAGGGTGCGGCGTGACGGCGGAGCCCGCGCGATGGGTCCACCTGGACGGTGTCCTGGTTCCCCGGGACCAGGCATCCATCAGCGTCCTCGACCGGGGCCTCCTGTACGGGGACTCGGTGTTCGAAACCATCCGGGTGACTCAGGGGACGCCACTCTTCCTCGACGAACACCTTGCGAGGCTCACCCGAAGCGCCGAGCTGCTGGAACTGGACCTTCCGTTGCCGCCGGCGGCGTTCGCGGCAGCGGTGCGGGAGACCGTGGAGGCAAACCGTGTGGGTGATGCGGCGTGCCGCCTCATGATCACCCGCGGCCAAGGCCCCCTCGGCCTGAGCACGCGGGGCGTCACGGATCCGACCGTCATCATCCTCGTCGAGCCCACGCCCCCAATGCCCGAGCGGTACGCCAAAGGGATCCACGTCATCGTGAGCCGCCACCACCGGCCGCCGGTCGCCGAAGGTGACGTGGTCGCGAAGACCGGGAACTACCTCGCCGGCATCCTCGCCAAACGCGAGGCGGAATCGCGGGGGGCCGACGACGCCCTCCATGTGGACGCAAACGGCCACGTGACGGAAGCCACCACGGCCAACGTGTTCATCGTTGCAGGCGACACGGTTGCCACGCCAACCTTGGCGGGTGGAGCGCTCGAAGGCCTCACGCGCGGGCGGGTTCTCACATTGGCCCGGAAGGAAGGGTTCGCGGTCGCGGAACGCGTCCTCGACACGGCGGACATTGCCCGCGCCTCCGAAGTGTTCCTCACGAGCACCGTGGCCGGCGTCGTCCCCGTCACGCAATTCGAGGGTGCAGCGGTCGGCACCGGTGTGCCCGGTCCGATCACGCTCCGGCTCCATGCGCTCGAACGGTCCCATGCGCTCGACCGGCATGGCCTCGGGAACAATTCCCCTTGACGAAGGCTTTAGTAGTGCCGCGTGCAAGCTGTGCGCGGGCACGTTGATTCGTGACCAGGTAGGGATGCCAACATGACCGCCATTGTCGAGCACACGCTCAAGATTGACGCCGCCGAATCCTCCGACCGACTCCTCGCTGACATCGAGGCATACAATTCATTCCTCGAGATGGCGAACGGGTCGGACGCAGGGCACTGGATGACGCGCATGGCGTAACCGGGTGATCAGGGATCGCCGGTTGACCTTGCGACGGCTTCTCCGGAGGCCGCCGCAATGTCGCTTTTTTTCGGGTCCTGATGCACACGCCATACGGCTGCCGGGTCCTCCGGCGCCACAATGCCTTGAGCTGGTTTGAAGGCGCTGCCAGGGACCGTGGCGGTCCACCGCCCGTCGGGAACCCGTCGGAAACCCTCATATCGGGGCCCCCTTTTGCCAGCCTCATGAGCAATGCCTCGCCCCGTCCCCTTGTGGGGGTCATCATGGGGTCGAAGAGTGATTGGCCGACCATGCAGCAGGCGACGCACATGCTCGACCTCCTCGGCGTCCCGTTCGAGGCGAAGGTCGTGAGTGCCCACCGCACCCCGGACCTCCTTTTCGAGTACGCGAAGTCCGCCGCGGGCCGCGGCCTCCAGGTCATCATCGCGGGTGCCGGTGGCGCAGCCCACCTCCCCGGCATGGCGGCGAGCCAGACGCCCCTGCCCGTGCTGGGCGTTCCCGTGAAATCCAGGGCCTTGAACGGGATGGATTCCCTCCTGTCGATCGTCCAGATGCCCAAGGGCGTCCCCGTGGGCACCTTCGCCATCGGCGATGCAGGGGCCGCCAATGCCGGTCTCTTCGCCGCGAGCATCGTCGCCCTCCACGACCCCGCGGTCCGCAAGCGTCTCGACGACTTCCGGGCGAACCAGACCCGGGACGTCCTTGAGAACCACACGCTGGAGGACACCCCCGAGTGACGCGGCTCCCACCGGGCGGTACCCTCGGCATCCTCGGGGGCGGCCAACTCGGATTCATGATCACGCAGGAAGCGCACCGCATGGGCTACAAGGTCGCTGCCCTCGACCCGGACCCGACCGCGCCCCTGTCGCGTCTTGCGGACCACTTCGTGAACGCACCGTTCACTGATGTTGCCGCGGCGCTCCGCATTGCGGAAGTTGCGGACGTCGTGACCGTGGAAACGGAGCACATCCCGTCCGACGTGTTGGAGGAGGTGGCGAAGGTCACGCCCGTCCGACCGGTGCCGTCCGTCCTCCACACGGTCCAGGACCGTCTCCGGCAGAAGGAATTCCTCGCCGCGAACGCGTTCCCCCAGGCGGCCTTCCACAAGGTCGATTCCCGCGCGGACCTGGAAGCCGCAGTCGCCGCCGTGGGCACCCCGTGCATCCTGAAGAGCCGCCGCGGCGGCTACGATGGAAAGGGGCAGGCGCGCATCATGGACGCCACCCCGGAATCCATCGATGCCGCGTACGCGAAACTCGAGGGCACTCCGGCCGTGCTCGAAGCCTTCGTGGATTTCGCCCTTGAAGTGAGCGCCCTGTTTGCACGCGGCGTTGACGGGGACGTCGCCTTCTTCCCGGTCGCCGAGAACGTCCACGTGGGCGGCATCCTCCACACCACGCGGGTGCCCGCCCGGATCCCGGACGCTGTGGCGAGGCAGGTCGAAGGCCTCGGATTCGCCATCGCGGAAGCCCTCGACCACGTGGGCGTCATGGCGGTCGAGATGTTCGTCCGCGCCAACGGCGAGGTCCTCGTGAATGAGATTGCGCCCCGCGTCCACAACTCCGGCCACTACACCTTCGGCGCCTGCGCCACAAGTCAGTTCGAGCAGCACCTGCGCGCCGTCGGCGGCCTCCCCCTCGGGGACCCGTCCCTCCTCTCGCCCGTCGTCATGCTCAACATCCTCGGGGATGCGTGGGCGGGCGGCGAACCGGAGTGGACCGATGTGCTCGCGGAACCCGGCGCCCGACTGCACCTCTACGGGAAGAAGCACGTGCGCCCCGGACGCAAGATGGGGCACATCCTCATCCTCTCCGAGGACCCGGTGGACGCCATGGCGACCGCGGAACGCATCCACCAGACCCTCCCCCTGAAGGGGTGAGTGCAGTGGACGTGGATCCGGCGACCCTGGACCGTGCGGCAGCGGTGCTCCGCGCGGGTGGCCTCGTCGTCCTTCCCACGGAGACGGTGTACGGCCTTGCCGCGAATGCCCTCGACCCCGACGCCGTGCGCCGCATCTTCGCTGCCAAGGGCCGCCCCGCGGACAACCCGCTCATCGTCCATGTGGCGGATGCCGCGGCGGCGCAGGCGTTGACGAGTGCGTGGCCGCCGGCTG
Organism: Thermoplasmatota archaeon; assembly: GCA_041599855.1. GTDB lineage: Archaea > Thermoplasmatota > SW-10-69-26 > JACQPN01 > JAJPHT01 > JBFILE01. The sequence goes on along the minus strand of JBFILE010000010.1, from coordinate 9,767 downwards.
CAACGGCACTCGCGCAGGCATTCTGGCCGGGGCCCCTGACCCTTGTCCTGCCCCGTGCGCCGCATGTTCCCGATGTGACGACGGGTGGACTCGACACTGTCGCGGTCCGCGTCCCGGATCATCCGGTGGCTCTTGTGATCCTGCGTGCGGCACGTGTGCCGTTGGCGGCGCCGAGTGCCAACATCAGCGGGCGCCCGAGCCCCACCCGGTGCCAGGATGCGAAGGATGACCTCGGGGACCGGGTGGACGTGTACGTGGATGCAGGTGCCACACGGGTCGGCGTCGAAAGCACGGTCGTGGAGGTCACGTCTGATCGCGTGACCCTGCTGCGACCCGGCGGACTCGCGCGGGAGGCCCTCGAAGCCGTCGTGGGCCCCGTGGATGTGGCGTCCGCATCGAAGCGCTCTCCGGGAACGAGGTATCGCCACTACGCGCCCCGGGCGCGCATCCTGATCGTGGCTGCGGCAGACGTGGCACGCGCCGCGGACCGGGCCGCCGATCAAGGCGCGAAAGTATGGGTCATCGCATCCAGTGCCAACGCCGCACCGGGTCATCACGTCAGCGTCCCCGGTGCACCCGACGACGCGGCGGGCTGGGCGCACAGGCTCTTCGCCATCCTGCGGGATGCGGACGCGAATGGCGTGGACACCCTGGTGGTGGAGGCCATCCCCGAAGTCGGGATTGGAGCGGCCGTGATGGAGCGTCTGCGCAAGGCCGCCGGTGTCACCCGGGCCGGCACCCCGTGACCGGGACCCGACCGACGGAGCCCGACACGTGCGTGCCTCCGTCTGCTCACCCGTAGATGGCGAAGATGCCGTGGATGTCGCCGTCCCCGAGGGTCCGCTTCTTGGTCTCGCCAAGGTCACCGCTCGCATACATCGTGAGGCAGCTGTTCGCGGTGGTGGATGCCGGGTGGTCGAGGCCGAGGCTGTGGCCGAGTTCGTGGGTGGCCACGTTCTGGACGTCCATGTGGCCGGGGCGGCCATCGACCGACCACGGGTACGCGGTGCTGTATCCGGCGTCCGTTTCCACGGCGAGTCCGGTCGCCGGGTAGTACCACGTGATCGTCGTTCCGATGACCCCTGGAGTCAGCGACAGCCATCCGATCTGGTTCGCGCCGTTCAAGCGACCCACGTTGCTTGCGCTTCCACCGATCGCAAAGCCGGAGAACAAGGTCGGGTTGACCCACCCATCCCACGATTGACCGGAGGCAACGAAGGCACCGAGGATCGCCGGGTTCGTCATGCCGACGGCCGGACGGATCGTCCGTTCAAGGGGCCCCACAATGGGGTACGACGGGTCGATGACGCCGGCCGCCCCGTTGGGGTCGATGGACATCATGAGCGGTGCCGCGAACTTGTACGGTTGCCGCGTGTACGACTTGGATGGGCAGTCCGTGATGGCGGCCCCGCCGCCCTCCGCGGTCGATTCCTGGCACATGACCGATTCCCTGCGCACGAGGCCGGGATGTCCGGGTTCCGGGATGTCGATGAGTTGGACGTCGCCTTCCTCGCACCCCAGTACGGGAACGGGGATCGCGATGTCGGCCTGGGTCGGGGACGCCATGGTCACGGTGATGAACAGGGCCGCAACCAGGACGCTGAAGCTGTAATGCACTCGGGGAGCCTCCGATCCGTCCCAGCGCCCTGCGACCTATTATTGATTTCCCCGAATGCATCGTATGGGTTCAGTTGCCACCAACCACTCACGCGACGTCGAACACGTAGTAGGGTTTCGGGTGGCCCATGTGTTTGAGCACGTGCCGCGCGACATTCCGCACCGGGGTCCCGCCGCGCGTGGTGCCTTCGAAGGTGCCCTTGTGGGCGTGGCCGTGGAATGCGATGGTCGCTCCCGCTTCATCCAATGCGTCCTCAAGAAGGCTGGTCCCGAGGAAAGGGAATATCTCCGGTGGCTCACCCCGGACCGTGTCCGGCACGGGCGAATAGTGGGTCACGGCGACGCGCGGACCCTCCGGCAACGTCTCCAGTTCGCGCAGGAGTGCATCCGCCTCGTGCTCGCTCTCCCGGATGAATGCCTTGAGCGCGTCCTCCCCGAAGCCGCGCACGCTCCGCTTGCCGAATCCGCCGCAGAACCCCTTCACGCCCGCGAAACCGACTCCGTCAATGGTGATGCTCGTGCGATCTAGGCAGTGGACTCCCCCGTCCATGAGAATCTTCACGACCGTGCGCGCGTGCCCGGATTCATGATCGTGGTTTCCAAGGACGGTCACGATCGGCACCTCGACGTGGGCGAGTCCGTCCATGACGGCGACCGCCTCCTCCACGCGGCCATGGTCGGTGATGTCGCCCGGGATCACGAGAACCTCTGCATCCTCGGCCACCGTGGCGAAGAGTTCGCTCATGTACCGGCTTCCGTCCTCCCGGCAGTGGACGTCGGCCACGGCGGCGACCTTCAAAGGACTTCGCCGCCTTCTCGGATGCGGTCGAGGACACGGGCATGGGGATCCGGCATGCCCCATTCGTCCACATCCACGCGGAAGGTCGGGATGTCGAGGAGGGAGCCCCGGAAGGGTTCCGACGGGGCTGCGGACACGGTCTCCGCGAGGTGCTGGAACCGTTGGATGATGTCGTCCGGTACGTGGCTCCTCCACGCAGGGTACGCCCAACGGAACATGTGGAGGTATGCAAGGAGCAGTTCCACGTGCTCACCGGCGCCCGCCGCCAATCGATCCCAATCGATCCGGTCGTGGCCGCGGAACAGCAGGTGGACGAGATCGCCGCCGTCCCACCGGTACCGGCCCCCGACCATGATCTTGCTCAGGATGAGGTCCTCGATGGACAGGATCGGCACGGGACGGCCGAAGATATCGCCTTCGCCGCCATGGCGGAACCACTCGTCCGTCGTGGGCAGGAGCCCGTTCGCGTTCCGCCAGATCACGTCCACGAACACGTCCCCCTGCCACCCTTTCCCCAGCCACGAGGGATACACGATGCCGGTGTCGAACCCTGCCGCGTCAAGTGCTTCGAGTGCGCGGGATGAATCCGCGGGGCGCACGAAGGCGTCCAGGTCCTTCGTGTCCCGCCAGATGTCCGTGTACGCGTTGAACGCAAATGCGCCGCCGAGCAGATAGGGGACGCCCGCGGCATCCCACGCGTCGAGCGCGGCTTCGAACACCGGCGCAGCATCCGCGGTGAACCGGGGAGGTCCCAGACGCGTGGCGGGGGGTGCTTGGGAGATGAATGACCGGGGAACGCGGGCTTCGGCGGGGCCTCGCGTGTGCGGGCGGACCATGGACCCGGGCCGCCACTCCGCGAACTTGAACGATGCGGCCGGGTCGGCGGTAGCGCCTGCCGGCAAACCCTAAATCCCAGGGCTCGGCTCCCCGGCTCATGCCCGAGGACGTTGCCCGTGCCGTTCCCTTCGAGGAGGCGGATCCGACCACCGGCACCCTGCTCACGACGCCCCATGGCCTCGTGCGGATTCTCCCCGAAGGCGGCGAGGTCCCATCCGGAACCGATGTGATCATTTCCGTCCCCGAAACGGGCGTGCAGGTCACGTTCCAACCGACCAAGGGCGCCGGCGGCGCGGCCACGCGCCTTGCGGGCACGTACGCGTTCGAGGGCAACGCCTTCGAGCCCATCCACGAATCTCCCACGCGCCTTGCAGCGGTCGTGAACCTGGAGGCGAGCCGGAGCCTTACCATGGGCCCCGAGAGCGAGCGGATCCTCGTTGCACTCAGGGGAAGTGGGCTCGCGTTCCTTGAGAACGGCGATGCGATCCACGTGAAACCCGGCATGGTCACCGTGGTCCCGGCCGGGGACCCGGCGCGCGCATGGGCCCGCGGCCCCGAGGATCTTCTCTTCATCGTCGTGCAGCCGGCGGGCGAGGCCCCGGCGGAGCGACGGACCCTTGCAGGCGAAATCCGCAAGCGCCTCGGGGACACGTCCGGCGAGTGAATCCCCGAGCAGGCCAAGGAATGGCGGCCTGTAGGTCCCGTGCCTCGGGGGTCGGGCCGGTGTGCTTATCGGGCGGCCCCCGCCTCCCGGGCCCATGCGCATCACCATTGCTCCCAGCGTGGCCGAGCGGTTCCCGGGGATCGGCGTCGCATGGGCGGTCGTCGAGGGCCTCCACATCGCGACGGCCGATCCGGAAGCGACGGCAGCGCTCACGACCGAGGCGTCCGAGCAGGTGCGTGCGACGCGGACCCTCGAGGGGGTGAAGGATGATGCGATCTTCCGCGCGTACCGGGAGTTCTACTGGAAGCTCGGCATCGATCCCACGAAGACGCGTCCCTCCGGCGAGGCGTTGAACCGGAGGATCCTCCGCGGGAACGCGCTCCCCACGATCAACGCGTTCGTCGACGCGTACAATGCGGCCAGCCTCGCCACCGGCGTGTCCATCGGCGCATACGACGCGGGCCGGTTGCAGGGGGACCTCGTGCTCCGGTTCGCGGCGAAGGGCGAGCCCTTCCACGGGATTGCCCAGCCCGGCCCCAAGGCGCTGGACGGTGGCGAAACCATCCTGGCCGACGAGGCGCGCATCATCAACTTCTACCCGTACCGGGACGCGGACGCGACGAAGATCACCCCGGAAACGACGCGGGCCGTCATCGTCGCCTGCGGCGTGCCCGGCCTCGATGCCGACGTGGCGGTTGCGGCCGCGCGGACCGGGGCGGCGAACGTCATCCGGGTATGCGGCGGCCGGACAGTGGACGAGGGTCGGGCCGTGCCGGCTGCCCCGTGAGCGTGCGCGTACCTGCACCCGGGGGCAAGCGCACATTCAAGGCCCCCCATGGCCCATGCGGGACCCAACATGCGCGCACGGTCCATCGTCCTCGCCGCCATGGTGCTCGTCATGGCGGCTCCCGCACCCCTCCCCGGCTCAGCGGGAGCGGTCGACGGCGATGCCTTGGCCGCACTTCCCGTGGTCGCCGTCATCGACTCCGGAATCGACGCCACCCATCCCGAGTTCGCACCCGGGCAGGTGGTCGCGTGGCGGGATTTCCGAAACGGCCTCGCCGCGCCGTACGATGATCACGGCCACGGAACAGCCACAGCGGGCCGCGTCGCGGGTGCCACGACCGGCGCGTTCCCGGGCGCCCCGCTTGCCATTGCGAAAGTCCTTGACGCCGCCGGCAAGTTTCCCACGTGGGTATTGGTGGCCAACGCCATCGACTGGGCGGTCGTGGATGCGGGGGCCAGCGTCATCTCCATCAGTCTCTGGTCGCAGATGCCGTCGCCCGTGGAATCGGTGATCGTCGCAGACGCCATCACGCGGGCCCGGGATGCGGGCGTCCTTGTGGTCGTCATCGCCGGGAACGGTGGCGAACTCGTCGACGCAGGTGCCGCCGGCGTGCCCCATCCCGTCGGCGCCACCTTCACGCCCGGCGCATCCAGCCCCGGCGCCCTCAGCGTCGGCGGTGCATACGATGATGGCGCCCGCGCGCCCTCGAGCAGCCTCGACCCGGAACTCCTGGCGCACGGCGCGCACGTCCGCGTCGCAACGCGCGGTAACGGCGGCGCCGGTTCCGGAGGATACGAATCCAGGAGCGGGACCTCGTACGCCGCGCCATGGGTCGCGGGCGTTGCGGCGCGGCTTCTCGCCGACGGCGCGCCCCGTGACCCGGATGCGCTCGAATGGCTCCTGCTCCATGTGGCCCGCGACGACCCCGCGCAGACCTACGCCGAGGAAGGATACGGGTTCCTGGATGCCGTCGGTGTCGCCGCAGCGCGCGACGTGGCTTCCGGACGCGCGCCCATGCCCGGCTGGGACACCCGGGACGCATTCCACGCGGCGGCGACGGCGGCGCGGGTGGCCATGACGGCGAATGGACCCACCGGCATCCTGCCTCCGTGAGGAGTCGTCCATGGGCCGCGGCGGGGCTGCACTGGTTCTCAGGTGCGGGCCCGTTCGAACACGAGTCGCGTCCCGAGCACGACGCCGGAAGCTCCGAGGCCGGCGATGAAGAGACCGAACAGGACGAGCGGGATGTTCCGGGACCCTGCCGCCGTCCACGCAAGGAGGAGACCGACCGCGCCGGCCGCAAGGCACACGAGGAGTTGGGCGCCGAGGCGGATGGCGCCCGGTCCTCCGGTGCGCGCGCGCTGGAACCACTCCATGATCATGGACGCGCCGGCGAAGATGCCGGCCATGCCGGTCAGGAGCAGCGTCACGGCAAGGCGGGAAAGGTCCTCGAGGGAGTCCCCCGTCTTCATCGTGAGGAACAGGACGCCGTTCACGAGTGCGAAGGCGAAGAAGAGCCACGCGGGCGCCGCAATGAGGGAGCCCGCGGTCCAGCGGATGGCCATGGCTGGGTTCACTCCGCGATCCGGCTCTCTTCCACTTGTCGATCCTCGCGCTCGATGGAGTTGCGCAGGTTCTCCATGTGGATGACCGGTTTGTCCGCCGCCCACGCGAGGTCCCGCGCAAGACTCGTCCTGCCGCTCACCACGTACACGCGCTTCCCAAGACTCCGCAAATGCTCGATCGCTCGCTTGAAGTCGCCGTTCCCCGAGAACAGGAACGCCACGTCCCAGTTGTCCGCGGTGCCGAGCATGTCCACGGTGACCTCCACGTCCACGTTGGCCTTCGTGAAGGTCTCACCGGTTTCCTCGTCCGTGACCCGCTTCGTCATCTTCGGGCGGAGGACGTATCCCGTGTGGCTGAGGAAGTCCAGCCACCCCACCCGATTCGTCTCCTCCTCGGGGTGCGTGACCACGTAGAAGAATGCGCCGTAGAACTGGCCACGGCTCGTGAAATGATCCTTGACGCGTGCCCAATCCACGAAGAAGCCGGCCTTGCGGCTTGCGAAATCCATGTTCGCGCCATCGACGAACAAGGCCACGCGGTCCGCGGGGTCGAGGTCCACGTCGAGGTCGTGGGCGTGGGGATTGTGGACGGTCTTGCCGCTGGAATACTCGCGGGGCGGCGTGACGCGGACCCGGATCTCCTGGGCCTCCTCCTCCTCGGTGGGCCGGTCCTCCTCGGCGGCCTCCTCGATGAGGTACGCGATGGCGAAGGTCTCCTTGTGGTCCAGGCGGACGCGCCACCACTCACCATCCTCCACATCCTCGCGCTCATCATGGTTCACGAGAACGATCTTCCCGTGGACGTTCGACACGCGGCGGCCGTCAGCCTGCGCCCGGAATTGAAGGACCCGGACATCCTTTTCATCCTGATCGGAATCCAATGAAAACACCTGCAATCGCACAAGTCGATCGATGTGGCCCACGCCGCGAGCCCGGCTCGGTCCGCGTGGTCCGTGTCGCGCAGATGTCGAGCCCAAGATAAACTTGTCACCTGGGAAAAGGATCGAGGGGTTGAGACATGTCGGGGGGCGCCGACCCAACCATCGCTTGGCCCGCGGTCGCAAACCGAGGCCTGCGGCCGTACCTGGCGGAAAACAGGCGTCCAGCGCCTGCCTGCCGCCTGGCCCATCACGAGGTCAGCGGGGTGCCCGTGCCGCCGCCACACATCCCGCCGTCAGTATTCCTTCAACACCAACCGTGACCGTGTGGATTGCGTTTCCGGGAATTGCCGGATGCGCTCGACGATGTCGTTCAGCGCGGAAGCGGACTCGACGTCCACGAGGACGATGATGTCATCCTCCCCCGTCACTTCGAACACGCGCTCCACGCCCTCCCACTTCGCGATCTCCTCCGAGACCTTGCCCGTGTTCACGTTCGTCTCGATGCCGACCTCGATCATGGCCTTCACGTTCGCGCCTGCCGTGAGGATCGTGAACTTGCGGATCACATCAACGTCCGTCAACCGCTTCACGCGGGCGCGGATCGTACCCTCGCTCGTCCCGAGGGAGGTGGCCATGTTGACGAAGCTCTCGCGTGCGTTCTCGCGAAGGATGCGCACGATGGATCGGTCGAGATCGTCCATGGAAAAAGGACTCCGGCGGGCCTACGGAAATCGTGGGCCGAGATGCGGAATACGGGATTCGCGGATATGGGTTTGGATGTGGGTACGCGCGCAGATCGCGGCGGGTGGCCCGGCGACGTTGCGGTGGGCCCCGTCGATGGAGGGAGGCTCACGACCCGGCCAGACCCGCGGCGCGATGGGCGAAGCGGGACGCCAGCGCTCGCAGAATTGTCGGTGCATGTGGCGGCGGATCGTCGTCGGCGGCGGCGCACGGTCGCCGTCGGGTTCGCAGGATTGACGCCGGGGAACGACGGACCCACGATGTGCTCCGGTCCGGCATCGCGGCACCCTCCCACGGCACGGTTTATAGCGGCGACGATTGCTGCCCCGGATGGCGCGATGACGGATCAGTTATCATCTGACGGTTCAGCCGGATGACGAAGACTTTGCAACGAGCGCCTCACAATTCCTTGCCGACGCGGCGTGCGCAATTCTCGAAGCCGCCGCGGTCCCCGGTGGGAACCCTTATATCGGGCTTGGGGGTTACGCGGCCTCGCTAACACTGCTCCCGTAGTGTAGTCCGGCCAATCATTCCAGCCTTTCGAGCTAGCGACCCGGGTTCGAATCCCGGCGGGAGCACTTTTGGTGTCGCGGAGCGACACACGACACGCGACTGTCGGGAAGAAGACCAATCTTCGATTGGTCGAATCCCGGCGGGAGCACTTTTCGCACCGTTGTAGGTGCGCCCACCGGGGTTCTCACCCGGTGCCGACGACATCCCTGCGGCGATGCCGTCGATACGGACCAATGCTGCGGCATGGGTCCTACTCGCAACGGCTCCGCCGTTGCTCGCGAATACCATTCCTTGATTGGTCGAATCCCGGCGGGAGCGCTTTTTGCACAGCTGAAGGTGCGCCCACGCGGGAAAGCAATCTGGAACGATCGGCCGCGGGCGCAGGATTAAATCCGATTGGTCCAAGGCTCCCTTTTGGCGGTCGCCCCCTCACTATTTACCCGTCAACGTGAGAGCGCAAACCTTTAGCCGGTCCTCGCCCACTCCGCCCATCAAAGGGAGCGGTCACCGTGAGGCTCAACCACGTATTCGTCGGGATCCTTTGCGCGGCCATCATGCTCGCGGCCATGCCCGCATTCGCGGGTGGGGCATCCACGAACGGTCACCATCTCCCGGCGCGTGTCGCGACCGATCCCATCGCTCAGGTGATGGATCGCGATGAAGCGTCGGCCCTTGCCATCCTCGAGGCGGCAATGCTCATCCGGGGCGTTGCTGTGCCCACTCGTGAGGCGGCGCCCGCGGATCCATTTCAAGCGTGGCTCGGCGCCGCGCTTGTCTCCGGCCGACTGCCGACCGGCGCGGATGACGTGTCGAATGTGATGGCGGACTTCGCGCGATTGACGCCCCAGGCGCGGGCGCCCATGGCCACGCTCCTTGCCGCGCTGCAACAAGCGTTGAGCATGCACGCGGAGGCGACGCGCGAACTCACGCCCGCGGACTACCGCATGGCTTCCGCCCACGTGGACCTTGGCCCCGAAGGCGTCCACGCATCCATCGAAGCCGGCATCATGGACCGCATCAACGAGGGCTTGATGATGCAGGCTGCATGGGTGATGCTATCCGCGGTCGAAGATGCTGTAGCGGACCTCGATGGTCAGGAATCCCTCACGGTGGATGGCATCGGATTCGAGGATCCGCTGCTGCTGTTGCGCGTGGGCTCGATCGGGTACGACTACTACGCGCCACACAAGTACTACGCATTGTCCATCGACCCCTCCGGGGACGACCGGTACGAGAATCCCGCAGGTGGCGCGGCGGCGTACTATGCGCCCGGCGGGATTCCTTCGCCGCCGCAGTACGTGAATCCGGTGATGGTGGCGATTGATCTGGCGGGTGACGATGTTTATGACACGCGCGGGGGGAC
>JBFILE010000009.1:0-25044 GCA_041599855.1 Thermoplasmatota archaeon | reverse complement strand
TCCCGTCGGGCAGTGGCGCCCGGTCCTTCCGCCCGGATTCGGGATGGCGGCGGCCACGGTCCATGTGGATGCCCCGGAACACTTCAAGGCCGTCTGGGATGCGACGACGCCGCTCCAGGCCCCCACCCAGCGGTCGACCACGTCGCAAGCGGCCCCTGCGGCGGCTACGCGCCTCGTCCTCCCTCCCCACGGGGACTACGCCATGCGCGTGACCATGAATTGGGGGTCGAGCGATGATCTCGACTTCATGCTCCACGAGGGCGGGGACATGATCTGCGAGGGCGTCACCGTCCAGCGACCCGAGGTGTGCATGATCCCGTGGATCCCATCGTCGGCGGCCGGGAGGAATTGGACCCTCGAGGTCCACGCATTCCCTGCGAACGCCTTCGGCGCTGTCGTGGGCGACCCCCCGGGAGGCCCGGATGTCCCGTTTCGCCTGACCGTGGACGTGCGGCCCACGGGTCCGTACGGCGTACCGCCCCCCGAAGGGCCGGAATGGGAGGGTTCGTGACGCGGCCGACGCGGATGACCGCACGGGCCGCGGCCGTGGCCGTGGCCGCCCTGATCATCCTCGGGACCGCCGCATCCGTCACGGCGCAATCGCTCCTGCAGGAATCCGCGGATGCGGCCCGCACCGGTTTCCTTTCCGGTGCCGGCCCCCGCGAAGAGGAACTGGCATTCCGGCTCCACCTGCCGGGCAGTCCCACGGGTCAGGTGCTACTCGTGGATGGGGCCGCGTACGTCCTCACCCGGGACGTGGCCGACCAGGGCCTCACGGAGAATGCCCTGTGGCGCATCGACCTTGCGACCGGCCGACCGGAACAGATGGTCACGTTCCAGCCGCCGAAGCGGACGCACTGCGCTGACCCCGTGCCCGTGCTTGCCACGAGGAGCGCCGCCAACTGCTACCATTCGGAGTTGCTCACGGACGGGTCGGTCCTGTTCATTGCTCGCGACGGAGGCGTCGACAAGGTCGGGTTCGACGGCGAGATCCTTGCAAGCTGGAACCATGCGCCGTACTTCGGGGACGGAACCACGTCGTCGTTCTGCGGTCGTGGACTCGCCCTGGAACAAGGGGTGTTGTACGTCCTTTGCACGGCCTACGCGGCGGGCGAGGTTGCCGGCGAGTCCTGCTGTCCGAACGCCCCATTCGGGGGGAGGGGCGGGCTCGTCTTCCTGGCAAGGCTCTCGGCGACGGACCTGGCCGAGGAGTGGCTGTGGGTGAAGGACGCGCGCACCGACGCCGCGGCGCAGGCGCCCGTCCCGGGCGCGTCCGCGCCCTGCCCGTCCGAACCGACGATCCCATGTCCGGGGGAAACCTCCTACCAGGTCGGGTTCGCCATCGTGGGGCCCATCGCGGTCGTGCTCACCCTTGAGGAGGGCGCCACCGACACCGCGGATGTCACGTACTGGGGGATCGACAAGGACACGGGGGCGCTGCGGTGGCTGCGCGGCTCGGATTCCGAGGTCCGTGCGCGGGGCGCCGGGGTCCCGGGTTTCAGCTTCTTCGGCGCGCGGCCCACAGGCACCGCCGACGCGCTCTTCCTCCGGGTGGGGAACGAGGTCCAGGCGGTGAATCCCGTCCGGGCGGACACGGTATATTGGCGCGCGTCCATCGGGGCCCGCGACCCTGTGGATGCCCCGTTCTTCCCCACGGGCACGGCCCTCGTGGACGGCACGTTGTTCATCCAATCGCACCAGACGCTGTACGGCCTGGATACGCGGAACGAACGCGTGGTGTCCGAATGGCCGGTCCTGGATCCGGACCTGGAGTCGTTCGGTTCCCATGAGATGTACGTCACCGACCGGACCGTGTATGCCATGGCGTATCGGGGCGACGTGGACCGCGGTTCCGTGCAAACCAGCGGGGCGGGCGGGGAGTTCGATGAACGGACGGTCTACGCGTGGGACCGGGACACGGGCGACGTCCTGTTCCGGCACGTGGTCCGGATCCGCGCCATCGCCGATGACGGGGAGCGGGTGCGCTACGCCGTCGGTGGCGGCGTCCTCGTCATGGCCGCCGATGACGGCCTGGTGACGGTGTTGGGCCGCACCGGCGCCTCCCTGCGGCCCGACGTGGTGCTCTCGGGCGACCATCCCGCCGTGGGCGCCGAGGTCCGTGCCGACATCTCCGGATCGTCCGCCGGCGCATTCGGTCCTCCCGACCGTTTCCGGGCCGATTGGGGGGACGGGACCGTGACCAACTGGACCGCCGACCCGGTCCTCACCCACCGCTACGGCGAACCCGGTGGGTACACGGCGCGTTTCTGGGCCGCGAATGACGCTGGCCAATCGTCCGTGGCGACCCGTCGCATCGAGGCGGGCGGAACGCCGCCGGTCGAACCGAACCTCGTCTCCGTCGTGTTCGCCCCGGAGAACCAGTTCGCGACCGTTTCCATCCTCGCCGTTGTCGTTGTCGCCGCCGTCGTTGCTGTCGGAGCCCGCCGTCGCCGCCACCGGCACCTTCTCGCCGCGGCTGCGGAGGATCGCCTTGCCGCCTATCGCGAAGTGATGCACATGGAACTCCGCGACGGGGCAAGGTCGGCCGATCTCGCATCCCGCCTCCGCCCGGTCCGCGCCGCGCTGGGAATCAGCGATCGCCAACATGCCCATCTCGACCAGACCCTGCGGGCGCGACTTTCCTCGGGTACGGGCCTCACCGTCGGGGACACGTTCCTTGGCCGATACGAGGTCATCGAGCACCTCGGGGCGGGCGGCGGTGGCGCCGCCTACCTCTCCCGGGACACGCGGATCGGGCGACGAGTCGTGCTCAAGGCGCTGGCACTGCCGCCGGCCGGCGCCGTGCGCGACGGGGTCGTGGCGGAGGCCCACGCATTCGGCGCGGTCGATCATCCCAACGTGGTCACCGTGCACGACGTGGAGCAGGTGGGCGACGACGTGTATCTCGTGCTGGAGTACGTCGAGGGCGGGACCCTGTCGGCCGCCCTCTCCACCGGGCCGATCCCCCAGCCGCAACGGATGCGCCTTGCCCGCGACCTGCTCGGCGGACTTGGCGCCGTCCACGGGGCCGGCCTCGTCCACCGCGACGTCAAGCCCGCGAACATCCTGCTGGCCGCCGATGGGTCCCACAAGATGACCGATTTCGGGATCGCGGGAGTGGGGAACACGTCGGAGGATGCGGGCCGCGGCGAGTCGGAAACGGTTGCGGTCCGTGCCGGCGCCGTGGGTGGCACCGTCCCGTACATGAGTGCGGAGCAGGCGCGCGGGACGCGCACCGATCACCGGTCCGACCTGTACAGTGCCGGGGCCGTGTTGTGGGAGGCCTGCACCGGGCGCCGCTACATGGAACCGCGGCCGAGCGAGGGCGCAACGGCGCTCCAGATGCGCATCGCCGCAGGAATCGAGGACATCCGCCTGCCGGACGACGCATCCCCCGCCCTCCGGGAATGGCTCCAACGGGCGCTCCACCCGGACGCCGATGCGCGATTCCAGAACGCCGCAGACATGCTTGCCGCCTACGAGGCGACGGACGGGTGAACCCGGGTCCGGACCCTTCGCGTCGGAATGGCGCGGGGCACGCGCGGAGCACGTTCCGGCATCCCGGGTGCTCAACGTTAATACCGCGTGATCCGCCTCGACCCGTGTGGCACCCAAGCCCATTGCCGCCCACGGGATGCCGGCGCTCCCCATGGACCTGGCCGCGTTGGCCGAGACGCTGAAATCCATGGCCTCCGAGCCACGCCTGCGGCTCCTCCAGTTCCTTTCGGAACCGCACTATCTCGAGGAGATCGCGACCTTCCTCGGCATGGCGCGACAATCGGCGCAGCACCACGTGGACCGCCTCCTCGAGGTCGGCGCCATCGAGAAGAAACCCGGGCACCGGGAGACGGGGCCCGTGACCGAGTACGTGGTCGCACCCCACAATTTCTTCGCCCTCGGCGAGGACATGTTCCGCCTCGGAACCCTCGGTCGCCGCGACCCCAGCGCCGGCCTGGAACTCACCCGCGAAGGTGATGCCTCGTCGGGCGGTGCGGACCGCGCAGACGGTCCCGGCCTTGTCGAGGTGAACGGCATGAACCGCGGCACGATCCACGGGTTGGACGGTCCCGGGCCATGGGTCGTCGGCCGGGTCGAATCACGGGAGATTCCCCTCGTCCATGACCGGTTCGCAAGCGGCAGGCACGCCAAGGTCGTCGTGGAAGGCTCGGGTCACGCCTTGATCGACATGTTCTCCACCAATGGCACCGCGGTCAACTGGGTGCCCCTTGCCGAGGGGACGAAGCGGGTGCTTTCCCACGGCGACATCGTGGCCATCGGAAAGACGGTTCTCGTGTATTGGTCGGGCCCCGTGCGCTGAGCCGCAGGGAACGCGGCGGGCAGGATGGCCACGCACGCCAGTTCGCTCCGACTTCACCGGCGCACCCTTATGCCGCCCCTTGCCGTCCGTCGGCCCGATGGCCGATTCCGAAGCCAAGTGGCGGACCCTCGACTGGGAGCCGCGGAACCCGCGGGTGGATGCCTTCATCGCCAAGCTCGACGGACCGCGCCGGGCCGTCGTCACCGATCTCAGGGAGCGGATCCATGCCGCGGCGCCGGACATCCGGGAGAGCATCTACTGGGGCGTTCCGTTCTTCTTCCGGAAAGGGCCGTTCTGCTACCTGTCGCCCGCCAGGAAGCACCTCACCTTCGGCTTCATGCGCGGCAGCGACATCCGGGACCCTTCCGGCCTCCTCTCGTCCACTGGGAAAACGTCGGTCGCGAAGGCGACCCTGAAGTACGACGCGGACCCGGTTGAAGCGGCCATCGCCGCGTGGCTCCTGGAAGCGGTGCGCCTCGACGATGCCGGGGCGGACGAGGATTGCTGAGATCGGGCGCGTTTTTCTTCCCTTCCGCGCGTCCCCACGGTGACGTGCCCGCCACCGATGCGGGACATGGACCCAACGGGGCTGCCGCATCAGGCCGTTTCACTGTGACGATTGACTTGGCGTTGGGGCCCGCTGCGGACGACCCTGTCCTGATCTTGCCGCGCTGGTCGCACCCCGCCGACCCGCCGCGCCGCATCCGCTGCGCCCGGCGCCTACGCGATGGGTGCCGAGGCGGTGCGCATCCTGCCCAGTCGGGATTCCACATGCTCGACGATCCGGGCGACGATGTCGGCGGCACCGTCCGCGGTCGCCATCCGTGTTCCCTGTCCGGCGTAGAGGGGCATCGTGGAGGCGTCGTCCCTTGCGATGGCGGCCTGCAGGAGGGGCATCGCAAGGGCCGCGGCCACCGGGAAGGGAGGCACCTCGGCGTCGGGCTCGGTGAGGGCTTCCGTGAACCGGTTCCGGATGGCCCGGGCGGGCTTCCCCGTGAACGCCCGCGTGATCGTGGTGGCAGTCTCGTCCGCCGCGAGGACCCGGGCCTTGTACGCGGCCGCGGCGCCGGATTCGGCCGCGGCAAGGAATGCGGTGCCGAGTTGGGCGCCCTGGGCGCCGAGGCACAAGGCGGCGGCGACACCGCGCCCGTCCATGATGCCTCCTGCGGCGATGACGGGAATGCGGACTGCATCGACTACCTGGGGCACGAGGGCCATGGTGCCCACGAGGGCGTGCCGCCACTCCGCATCGAAGGTGGCACGGTGGCCGCCCGCTTCGCTGCCCTGGGCGACGATGGCGTCCACGCCCGCGGCTTCGAGGGCCCGTGCCTCATCCACGGTGGTGGCGGAGGCGAGGACGCGGATCCCTTCCCTGCGGAAGATCTCGAGGGAGTCCGCCGGCGGAACCCCGAACGTGAAGCTCACAACGGGGACACGGGAGTCGAGGATGATGCCGACCTGGTCGCGGAAGGATGGAGGCGCCGGGCCGGCAGGACTCCCGCCCGGCCGGCCCCGGCCCATCGGTCCTTCGGGCACGAAGGGCGCAAGGCGGGCGCGCCACGCGTCCACGGCTGCGTCCGATGCGGGACTTTCCGATCGGGGCACGAACAGGTTCACGGCGAAGGCCCGGGACGTGTGGGCGCGGACGTCCTCGATCGCCTGCCCGAGGGCACTCGGGGACAGGAGGGCGCCGGCGAGGGTCCCGAGGCCTCCCGCTTCCGAGACCGCGGCGACAAGGTCGGGGGTGGTGACGCCGCCGCTCATCCCCGCCTGGATGATGGCGTGGTCGATGCCGAGGGCGCGGGCGACGGGCGTGTCAAGAACCATGGACGGTCCCGCCAAGGGAACACGGGGGCATGCAAAAAAGGTGCCCCTGGACCCGCCGACCCGGGGGTCCAAGGGGCTGGCCATCCCGCGTGGATCACGCCACGAGGGGCACGTGCACGACGGCGTCCGTGAGGACCATGGCGCCGGGCGTCCGGCTGCCGTTGGCGGCGCTCATGTCCGAGATTGCGCTCACTGTCAGATACAGCGTTTCGCCGGCTTCCAAGGTCGCCGCGACGCCCGCGAGCTCGATCGTGGTCCCTTCGAGGACTGTCGGAAGGAGCTTCTTGATGGGCATCATGTTGTTGCTGAGGACCTGCGCCGTGGCGGGGGACGTCCCTGCGCTGAGGGCGAAGAACGCGCGCGCGTCGAGGCCGAGGGCCGTCACGTCCGCCGTGAGGGTCGGGATGCCGGCCACGGTGAGGGGGCCCGTCGCAAGGGGGATGTGGATGGGGCCGCCGGCGCCTGCGGTGGACGCCGCCACCTTCACGTCACCCAGGATCGGGATCGAGGTGCGGTCGCTCAGGGAGTCGAGTGCGAGGCACGCACCATCGGTCGTCGCAAGGTTGTACGGCTTCGCGGTGAGGCGGGTGTTCTCGCCGGCGAAGTGGGCGGTGAAGAACGCGATGGAGAGGGCGCTGAATCCGCCGAAGGGGGCGCTGCACGGGTCGCCGCCTGCGATGACGCCGACCGGTGCCACATTCGGGAGCGCGTGGCCGCCGTTGTACCCGATGAACATGCTCTTCCCGCGAGCCGCCGGTGTCAGGGTCTCCTCGAAGTTGTGCCACGCTTGGTTCAGGTTGAACAGGTTGTCCGTGAGGCCTTGGCCGATGAGGACGGGAATGTCGAGCTGCATGCCGTTCTCGACGAACCACTTCGGGCTGTTGCCCGCGAAATCGTCCACGAGGTTGTACACGCCGGGCACGGTGCCGTCGGGAAGCTGGTTCGTGGCCATGGCGTACCAGTAGGACTGGTGGATGCCGTTGTGGACGTTGCCGGCGCCGGCCGCGTACAGGGCCGTGACCCACGCGGTCCGGATGACGCCCTGGGGCGCGAGGCTCTCGGGAAGGTCGAACCACGTGATCTCGGGCGCAAGGGCGTCGAGGCGGGTCGTGCCCGTGTCCCGGATCTCGGTGAGGGCGGTGATGAACTGGTAGGCGCCGCCGTAGCTGCCGCCGATGGCGCCGACCTTCGGGTCGTTCGGGCCGTCCATGGCGACCCAGTCGAAGGTGGCGATGCGGTCGATGACGGCGATGTTGTCCTGACCTTCGAGGTCGGGCTCGTGGACGTAGGCCTGGCCGCCGCTTGCGCCGTGGCCGCGCTGGCTGATGCTCACGACACCGAACCCGGCGTCGAGCCACGAGCCGAATCCGCAGTTGGAGCGGGACCCGGCCCAGCCGTGGCTGTGGAGGATGACGGGCACGGGGTTCGCCGCGCTTGCCGAGGCGGGCTTGCAGACCATGATGTCAATGGCGGTGCCATCGTCAGGGTTGTACACGGTCATGCGTCCCTCCTGCGGCTCCCCGGCGGCGGTACCGGCGGGCACGAGTGCCGCGAAGGTCATGGTGACGAGGATGATTGCCGCAAGAAGCGTGGCTGGACGGGTGATCGGAAGATGCATCTGAAGCCTCCTGTGGCCGTCACCGTGCCTGGCTGCCATAATGGTGAGCCCGCGCGGGCCCGGTTGCTACGCATGGGGGAAAACGAGGGGGTCGCGGCGGCGAGGGCCGACCACGTCCTCCGGCGGTACCCGCAGACCGGCCGAACGGGAACCTTAGAAACCCCTATTACACGGGGGCGGTCGAACAGGGCCTGAGTGGTGGAGCCCGTGTCTGTCCGTCACCGTACCGTCGCCATCCTCCTTGTGGGGGTCCTCCTGTCAGCGACGGTGCCGATCCTCGCGGGTTCGGCCGGGGCAGAGGCCCCGATCGCCCAGTTCGGAGTCATCGATGTCCACGTGACGTTCCCGGTGAACGGGACGAAGCCCGTGGTGGACGTGGAACTCTGGAACGGAGGCATCGGGGAGGACGGCCGCGCGGCCATTGCCCGGACGAACGCCACCGGTGACACCCGGTTCACCGTGGCGCCCGGCGAATACCAGGTCCGTGCGAAGAAGAACGGCTACGCGTTCGTGAACCACACACGCGTCGAGGCGGGGAACGCGACCCGTGCCGAAATCGCCTTCGGGGCCTTGACCGTGCAGGCGCTTGCCGACGACGGGCCGGTGCACGCGGTCATCATCCTTGCGACCCCCGATTACCGGGATTTCGCAAACGACGTGGCGGACGCGGAAGGGAACGCCACCTTCATCCTGCCCGCCGGCTCGTACGTCGCGCGGCTGAAGGCGGACAACACCCTCACCGTGCCGAACCTGAACGTGACCGCAGGCAACATCACGGAGGCCAAGGGTTGGTTCGGGCGGGTCACGGTGAACGTGACCGGCGCCTACGGCCGCGGCCTCCCGGACCTCCATGTCCACGTCCTCCACGAAACGCTGAGGAGTGGCCACGCCCGCGAGGCGCGGACGGACGCTGACGGGTTCGTCGTCCGGTATGTGGCGCCGGCGAACTACACGGTGCGGGTGGACGACTTCGCCCACGGGACGCATACGGTCGAGGGCGGGAACACCACCCACATCGACGCCCCGTTCGCGAGCATCCTCGCCTACGCCCGAACCGATTCCGGCGAGTGGACGACGGGCGAGTTCCTCGTGAAGAAGAAGGGTGTGAACCGCGCGCCCGGTCCGCGGGCCATTCCGCCGACCGGCGTGTCCGAACTCCGCGTCCAACCCGCGGTCTACGACGTGACCCTCGATGCCGACGGCGGGAAGCGGACCGCATACTACGCGCTCGACGTGAAGGCCGGCGACGTGGTCCGCGTGGGCGATTACGCGAACCATGACCCCGTCATCGTTGGCGCACGCGCGGACCCGCCGCGCATCGGGCCCGGCGGCAGTCTCACATTGGCGGTGGATGCCGTGGACCCGGACCGTGACGACCTCACGTACACGTACCTTCTCGAAGACGGAACCGTCATCGGGAGCGGATCCCGGGTGACCGTGCAGGCGGGTCCGGACGCGGTCCCGGACGCCATCACCATGGAGGTCCGCGACAATGCCGGCGGCTACGCGCGGCGGGTCCTCTACATCGCGGACGTGCGCGGGAACCTCACCATCACCGCCGCCGGGCTCGCCGGAGAGCCGTTGCCGAACACGCGGGTCACGGCCGTGGAGGGCGACCGCGACGTGACGTCGGCCCTGACGGGCCCGGACGGGGTCGCGACCCTCCGCGTTCCCGTGGGCGTCTACCGGGTCCGCGTGACCCAGTCGAACGACATCTGGATCGATCATCTCCGCGTCCCGCGCACCGGCGCGAGCTACGTCATCGGCGGCCCGTCGACAACGAACGGGACCCCGCCCCGCATCCTCCACGCGGAACCCACGGACCCCGTCACCCACGTGCGGGTCGGCGGCGAACTGCCGTTCCGCGTGGAAGCGGTGAACGCGGACGGATCCACACCCCAGTTCCGCTGGTTCCTCGACGACGCCTTCCTCGGCAGCGAGGCATCCACCATCTTCGCTGCCGGACCCGGGTCCCTCGGGAACCATTCCCTTCGCGTCGAGGTCACGAACGGGGTGGCCTCGGTGAAACGGGAGTGGCGGGTCCGGGTTTCGGGGGACAATCACCCGCCGCGCATCGTCGCGCTCGGGGCGGAGAACCTCACGGTGGTCGCCGGACATCCGGTGCATCTCTCGGTGGCGGCCCTCGACCCGGATGGGGACCCCATGACCTACGTGTGGCGCGCCGGCGACGGGTTGGCGAACGAGACGACCGCGAATCCCACGTGGACGCCGCCGCCGGTCGGGGCAAGCCGTGACTGGGACATCGAGGTCACCGTGTCCGACGGGAATCTCACGGCGGGCGCGCGCCTCCGGCTCACGGTCATCCCGGATGCAGCGGCGCCCATCGTGACCCAACCGAAAACGCGGACCTACGAGGATGATCCGTTCGAAAATCCCGTGGATGCAAAATCCTTCATCCCGGGCCCATCGGCATCCCTCCTCGGCGCCGCCGCCGTCGCCCTCGCAATCCTCACGCGGGGGCGCCGACGGGATGCCTGATCCCGGTCACTTGCTGTCCTTGGAATCGTCGGACTCGTCGCCCGCCTGGAGGGGCGAGAGGTCGAGGCCCTTGATCGCATCGGCGAGCTTGCCGAGGATCTCCATGTCGCCCGGGAGGGTGACGCCGCCACGCTTGTACCGCGGTTCGCCGTGTTCCTGGTCGTAGAATCCCCGTGCGAGGCGCAGGTACCGGGTCTCGCCCTTGCCGCTCTTCACGATGTTGAAGGAGAGTTCGAGGAACTCGCCACCCATGTTGAACTCGATCTTCTCAGACGAAATGGTCTCGAATTCGGCCATGTCGAGCGGCACGGCGCACCCGCCATTTCCCCCTTTCCCTATCCAACCCGACCCACGCCGATCCGGTCCCACGCCGGCCGCCGCCGCGGCGCATTTAATCGTTTCCGTTTCGGCCCTGTGGGCGACCGGGCGATGGCCGGAAACTGAATTGGCAAACCATGGAACGCTCTGTCATGGCATGGAGGCCGGTGCGGCAACGCACAGGTCAATGGAAACGCAGGGAGATATCGATCATGCTCATCGACCAATACCAGGAACGGAACAAGCTCGCGACGCGCCAGGAAGAGAAGGAGATCAAGGTCCGCATCCCGCTGGACTACCACATCCGGCTTCACACCGTGAAGGTCGTGAAGGGTCAGAACATCTCCGAGACCGTGAAGGAAGCCCTCGAGAACTACTTCGCCGACCTCCGCCAGGACGCACCGGTCGGGCCTTCCGTCGCATTCAAGTGATCCGGCCGGCACTTCGCGGCCCCGCCTGATTCCGGCTGCGGCCCCGCCCATCGCACCGCGGCACGCCGACCGACGCCGCCACATGCAGGGGGCCACGCGAGCCGCAGGCATTCACCCCGGAGGAGCGGAACGCTTCCGCGCGTTGGGGCCATGATCCATACTCGGCCCGATCGAACAGGAAGCCCGCCGTGCCATTCTTAAAGCGGGCGAACCCATCCACGGCTCGTTGAGCGTACCACTCGGCGCCCAGCCCGCCACCGGGGAACGGGCGCTCCTGATCGAAGGCGCCTTCGGGCGGACCTTCGCCACCAGCGAGCAAGCCGGAGATGACCGCTCCCAGGCCGGAGCCGTGCGGGTCCTCATCGCCGGCGATCTCCACGTGGGCCTCGAAGCCGAGTTCGCACGCGGCGGCCTTCGCCTCCCGAGCCAGACCCGGACCATGCGCGAGCGCCTCGACACCCTCGTCCAGGAAACACGGGCCGACCACCTCGTGGTCATCGGCGACCTCAAGCACGCCATCCCGGTCTCCTCCTTCCAGGAGGCCCGGGAACTCTCCGGATTCTTCGCGGGCCTCCCATGCCCCGTCACCCTCGTCCGGGGCAACCACGACGTGGACCTGCCGCCCATGGCGAACGCCCGCGTCCACGACGACTGGGCCCTCCGCCTCGACGGCGGTCCCGGCGCCCGCGTCCTCCTCCTCCACGGCCACACGTGGCCGGACGAAGGTCTCGTGGACGTGAACCTCGTGGTCACCTGCCACAACCATCCCATGGTCCAGTTGAATGACGACCTCGGCCGCCGCCACAAGGAACCTTGCTGGGTCCGGGGGGGTTTCACGGAGGTCGCCTATGCGCGGTACCCTGCGCTGGCCCCGGATGCCCGCTTCATCATCCTTCCCGCCTTCAACGACCTCCTCGGCGGCGTCGCCTTCAACGGCCGCGAGGGGGCCCGGCTCCTCGGGCCACTCCTTGCGAACGGCCTTGTCGACGTGGAGCATGCGATGCTGTTCACCCTCGACGGAGTGCGGTTGGGGGCGGTGAAGGAGCTGCGCCGGTTCGCAAAGGACAAGGCGCCCATCGATGGCTCCGGCCGCGCGGCGGCGCGGAAGCGGCCGGGAGGCACGGCCAGGGCCGGCGGGCCCGGTGCGTCGGGCAAGCCGCGCAAGGGAGGTGGCGGGTGACGGACGCCCCGCTCCGATTCGGGAATGCGTTCGACCTCCTCCACCCCAAGGTCAAGGACCTTCTGCGGGACGAAGGGTGGACCGCGCCCACGGCCGCGCAGAAGGAGGCGCTCCCCATCATCCTCGACGGGGACCACACCCTCCTCATCGCGCCCACGGGCATCGGGAAGACGGAGAGCGCCATGCTGCCCGTGTTCAGCGAACTCCTCGACCGGAAGGACCGGAAGCCGTCCGCCACCGGCATCCACGTCATCTACGTGACGCCCCTGCGCGCCCTCAACCGGGACCTCCTCGGCCGCCTCCAGGCATGGGGTGACCAACTGGGGATCGACGTGCGCGTCCGCCACGGGGACACGAGCGGGAGCGAGCGCACGCGCCAGAGCCGGAATCCGCCGGACGTGCTCATCACCACGCCGGAAACCCTCCAGATCATGTTCACCGGCCGCAACCTTCGAAGGCATCTCGCGAACGTCCGGTTCGTCATCATCGACGAAGTCCACGAACTCGCTGCCGACGAGCGTGGTGCCCAGTTGGCCGCGGCGCTGGAGCGGGTGGAGCATCTCGTCGCAACGGTGGCCGCGGACGCGGCGCCCGGGGCGGCGACGACGGCGCGGCCCGGCGGGCGCGAATCCGCCATGTGGCTCACGGGAGAAACACCGGCCTCCGACCCTCGCGAGGCGCCGCGGATCCAGCGGATCGGACTCAGCGCCACGGTCGGCGACCCGGACGAGGTGGCCGCGTATCTGGGGGGCGTCGGACGCGACGTCCGTGTCGTCAAGGTGTTCGTACCGAAGGCCCTCGACCTCGTTGTCGAAAGCCCCGTCGTCACGGAGCGGGCCGAAACCACGGCGCGGAAGCTCATGTGCAAACCCGAGGCGGCGGCCTTCCTGAACCGATGCCTCGACCTCATCGACTCCCACACGAGCACGCTCCTCTTCGTGAACACGCGGGAGACGGCCGAGGTCCTGATGGCCCGCATCCGGATGCTGCGACCGGACGCGGACACGCTCGTGCGGGTCCACCACGGGAGCCTGTCGAAGGATGTGCGGGTGGAGGCGGAGGAGGCCTTCAAACAGGGCGTCGTCTCGGGGCTCATCTGCACGAGCAGCATGGAACTCGGCATCGACATCGGGAGTGCGGACCTCGTCATCCAGTACGGATCGCCGCGGCAGGTGACGCGCCTCGTGCAACGGGTCGGCCGCGCCGGCCACCGTGCGGACCTCATCTCGAACGGCGTCATCCTCGGGACCGACGCGGACGATGTCGCCGAAGCCCTCGTCATCACGAAGCGGACCCTCGACGAACAGGTTGAATTCGCCAAAAGCCCCCGGCATCCCCTTGACGTCCTTGCGAACCAGCTTGCCGCCATGGCGCTCCAGCACGGGTCGCTGCCGGCACGTGACACATGGCTTCTCCTCCGCCGCGCCCACCCGTTCCGGGACCTCGATTGGGACGTGTTCGAGGCGGTGCTCATGCAGCTTGCCGGGCAATGGGTCATCTGGTACGAGCCGGGGCGCGAGCCGGGCGAAGGACCCGCGGACGATGTCTCTGCCCACGCAGCCGGTCGGGATGGGTCCGCCCATGGCCCCGATGCGGGGGACGCTGCCGGAAGATCCCCCGTCGAGGGATCCCGCGGAGCCCCCGGAGGCGACCCGGCGTCCGTGCCCGGCGGCTCCTTCGGCGCGAAACGCCGGAGCCGCACGTACTTCCACGAGAACATCAGCATGATCCCGGACGAGCGGACCTTCAAGGTCGTGAGCATCGTCACGGGCCGCGCCGTCGCCACCCTTGACGAAGCGTTCGTTGCGAGCTTCATCGAGCCTTCGGCCGCCTTCATCTGCCAGGGCCAGCCGTGGCAGGTGGTTGAAGTGGACGCGGACAAGGGCGAGATCCGGGTCGCGCCCCAACCCGACCCCCTCGGCGCCATCCCGAGTTGGATCGGCGAAGAGATTCCTGTGCCGTATGAGGTGGCGCAGGGCGTCGGCAGGCTCCGGGCGGACGTGCGCGACGTCCTCTGGGACGCCGGGGTCGACGCGGCGGTCGCCCACGTCGCCGAGGCGTACGGCGCCCACGAGGATGCGGCGCGGCGGGTCGTTGCGGCCGTCGAGGAGCAGGGGGACCGCGTGATTCCGACGGACACCGTGTTCACCATGGAGACGGGGGCCGGCCACGTGATCATCAACGCGGCACTGGGGACGCGGGTGAACGAGACCCTCGGGCGCCTCATCGCAAGCCTCCTCACGGCGAGATGGGGCACGAGCGTCGGCCTCCAGATCGACCCGTACCGCATCATGCTCACCCTGCCCACACGGGCCCGCCCCACCCAGGTCCGGGAAACCCTCGAATCCCTCGACCCGGCGACCCTGCAGCAGCTCCTCGAGATGGTCCTCCAGTCGAGCCATTACCTGCGCCGGCGCATGATCCATGTCGCCCGCAAGTTCGGCGCCCTCGACAAGAAGGTCGACTATCACCGCGTGAACGTGGCCCGGCTCCTGGATGTTTTCAAGGGAACCCCCCTGCACAGGGAGGCCCTC
Organism: Thermoplasmatota archaeon; assembly: GCA_041599855.1. Lineage (GTDB taxonomy): Archaea > Thermoplasmatota > SW-10-69-26 > JACQPN01 > JAJPHT01 > JBFILE01. Next base: position 10,319 of record JBFILE010000009.1, on the reverse strand, counting down.
CGGGAGGTCTTCGACGAGAAGCTGGACGTGGCCACGGCCCGCCGCATCCTTGAGGACCTTCGATCCGGCCACCGGCAACTCGTGGATCAGGCGCTCAGTCCCATGGGCATGGCAGGGCTCGATCAGAAGATCGAACTCGTGAGCCCCCGCCGGGCCGACCGCACGCTCCTTGATGCCATGCGCCGCCGCCTCTCGGAGGAACGCATCACGCTCGCCTGCGTGAACTGCTGGGACTGGTCGGGCGCCACGCGGGTCGGCCGGGCGCATGAGCGGCGGTCATGTCCGAAATGCGCGGGGCGCCTCCTCGCCGCGTACCGACCATACAACGAGACGGCGGTGCGCATCGTCAAGAAAAAGGGGAAATCCGGGACCGACGAGGAACGCGCCGAGAAGCGGAAACTCCTCGTCACCGCGAACCTGGTCTTCGACCACGGCACATGGGCACTCCTGGCCCTGGTTGCACGGGGCGTGGGCCCTGAGACCGCGGGCCGCCTCCTTGCGCGGGCGCGGGATGACGATGATGCCTTCCTACGGGATATCCTGGAAGCCGAGATCACCTATGCGAAAACCCGCCAGTTCTGGGACTAGGCCAGGGGGGCCGGGAGAGGAGGGGAAGGGAGAGGATTCGTGTCCGACGCGGGCAGGTCATCAACTGGAGTCCTCAAGGGCCCTGCGTTCTCCGAACGCCGCAACGAGGCCCGCCGTCGCCGACAGGCCAAGGGTCACGCCAGCGGCAATCCATGCTGGACCATTGGCGCCCGCGAGCGCAATGACGCCCAGGAGTACGCTCAAGGTGCCAAGGACTCCGGAGGCGAAGCGGAGCCCCCACCAGACGAGCACGTCCACGGACCCGGTCACGCTGCCAGGCTTCTTGGTTCTATCCTGTTGCGCCGGTGGGCGTCCGGTCCGCCCAGAAGGACAATGCGGTTCTTTTAATAGTTGGGCGAAGCGATCAAAGTATGTAGTGCTCCGCTGCGCCTCGCGACTCCAGCCTCGTCGAGGCCTCCCGTGCACCGTGGAATGCGTGAACGCCCGTGGATGACCAATCGATCGACGTACTCCTGGTCGAGGACAACCCGGGCGATGCCCGCCTCGTCCAGGAAAGCCTTCGCGACGTCACGGACAGTCGCCTCAGGTTGTCCGCAGTCTCCACGCTGGTCGAGTGCCTCGCGCACCTTGCCGCAAACGAGGTGGACGTCGTGCTTCTCGACCTGTCGTTGCCCGACAGTTTCGGCCTTGAGACCGTGACCGCCGTCCGGGCCGGCGCACCGAGCGTTCCCATTGTCGTCCTCACTGGCGGAGGGGATGCGGAACTTGCATTCAAGGCCGTGCAGGCCGGCGCCCAGGATTACCTCAAGAAGGGGCAGTATGACAGCGAGCTCCTCCTCCGCGCGATCCGGTATGCCATCGAGCGGCAACGATTCCACGAGGAGCGCCTTGAAAGCCGGGAACGCCTCCGCGAACTCGACAGGCTCCGGGAACTCGATGATCTCAAGAGCCGGTTCATCAACCACGCCGCGCACGAGCTTGCGACGCCCCTTACCCCCCTCCGCGTGCAGGTCCACCTGCTCAAGACCCAGCGGGATGCGAACCGCCCGGTGAGCGACAAGGCCGTCCGCATCCTGGAACGGAACGTGAACCGGATGGCGAACCTGATCACGGACGTTCTCGATGCGTCGCGCGTCCAGAGCGACCACCTCAATCTCGACCTTGCGCCCGTGGACGTCGGGGGGATCATCCGTGAGGCCACCGAGAGTTTCGAACCCGTCGCAACCCAGACCGGGGTCAGCCTCGGCTTCGACATGCCGAAGGATGCAACAGATGGCATGTGCATCCTCCCGGTGGACGCGCGACGCGTCAGTCAGGTGCTGTACAACCTCTTCGTCAACGCACTGCGGTTCACGCCCGCCGGCGGGACGGTCGCGGTCGGCATCACGGTGCGTGATGCGGATGTCGAGATCCATGTCGCGGATTCCGGCATCGGCCTCACGAAGGAGCAGCAGTCGCGGCTCTTCCGACCGTTCTCACAGGTCCACGACGAGGGCGCGACCACCCGCGGCGGCACGGGTCTCGGCCTGTTCATCAGTCGTGGCATCGTCGAAGCCCATGGTGGCCGCATGTGGGTGGAAAGTGACGGTCCCGGCCGCGGGGCCGTCTTCCGGTTCACACTCCCCCGCACCACCGGCGAGGGGCGTGCGACATGACCCCCCGATCGGCGCCATCGGCATGCCGGTTCCGCAACGGGGGCCCCCCGATGCGCGGCGTTCCGGTGTCCGCATGCCTGGGGTCGGCACGGACCGCGCAGCGTAGGAGTCGCCTGCCATGATCGACTATCCGACCCTCTTCAGTCAGGTCGTTTTCGTCGTGCTCGGCGTGCTGGCGTTTGCCAAGTGGTTGCACCATCGGGATGCGCCCCGGTTCGACATCGCGCTCCTCTTCGGGACCTTCGCCCTCTCCGTGGCGGTCACGTGGATCCAGGATGCCTTCGGCCTCGAGGGCGCGTGGATCGCCCTTGTCGGCGGCGTCGTGATCATGATCCACCCGTACATCTTCCTCCGGGTGGTCGGGCATCTGATCCGGATCCCGCCCGCCATCCTTCGGGCTACCTTCATCGGCCTCGTGCTCTCGGTGGCGGCGCTGGTCCTGTTGCCGGCGCCGCGTCCCGGTCCTGTCACCGGATTCCTCATTGCGTACTTCGTGATCGTGGAAATCTACGCGGTGGTGCTTCTCGTGCGCGGCGCGTCCACGCGGGGTGGCGAAACCAAGCGTCGTCTCGCCTTCGCCGCCTGGGGGGCCGGAGCCCTCGCCCTGTTCATCTTCCTCATCGGGGTCCAGGTGGCGGTCCCGGCCACCGCGCCCGTGGTTCAACCCACGTACAGCTTCATCATCGTGGCCATGGCGGCCTCGTTCTACATTGCATTCGCGCCACCAAGGGCCCTAAGGAGGTACTGGATGCAGGGAGCCCTCCATGGATTCCTGCAGCAGTTGTCCGAGGGCGGCCCCACCGCCGGCCGCAGCGCCGACCTCATCGAGACGCTCGTGGCCACAGCGACAGAGACGACCGGGAGCAGCGACGGATACTTCGTGATGGACGTACCGGGAGGCACGCCGGTCCTGTACCGCGCGGACCACGAGCCGTCCCCCGCACCGGGTGCCTTCCAGGGTGACGACATCGTGGCCGAAGTCTGGACCCGACAGACACCCGTGATCGAGCGCATCGCCACCACGCCCGCATCGCAAATCCCGCGCATGGCGATTCCGCGGCTCAACATCGCCATCCCCGTCACAGCACCGGATCGACGCTTCGGGGTCCTCATGATCACCCATGACTACGAACTCCTCTTCGAACGGGACGACGTCGAATTCCTCCAGCTCATGTCGAAGCAGGCGGCCATCATGCTGCGGAACGTCGCCTACGGCGACGAACTCTCGGCACGGGTCGCGGACCTGAAACGGTCCAACAACGAGTTGGAGCAATTCGCCTACATCGCAAGTCATGACCTGCAGGAACCATTACGCATGGTCACCAGCTACGTGCAACTCATCGAGCGCCGCTACAAGGACGTCATCGACGATGACGGCCGGGAATACATCGGATTCGCCGTCCAGGGCGCAAAGCGCATGCAGGCCCTCATCCAGGACCTCCTGCTGTATTCCCGGGTCGGCACCCAGCGGAACGCGCTCGTTCCGGTCGATACGGGGTCCGTCGTCGAGTCCGTGCTCGACGACCTCTCCATCTCAGTGAAGGAAACCGGGACAAAGCTGGACGTGGGGCCCCTTCCGGTGGTCGAAGGCGACCCCGGTCAATTGTCCCAGCTCTTCCAGAACCTCGTCCGCAACGCGATCAAGTTCCGGAGCGCGGAGGCGCCCATGATCCGGATCTCCGCTGCGAGGGAGGGCGACGAATGGCACTTCATCGTTGCCGACAACGGCATCGGGATCGATGTCCGGCATCAGGAGCGCATCTTCATCATCTTCCAACGGTTGCACGGGACGGAGGAGTACCCGGGGACCGGCATCGGCCTCGCCGTCTGCAAACGCATCGTGGAACGCCACGGGGGGCGCATCTGGGTCGACTCCACACCCGGAAAGGGGAGCGCGTTCCATTTCACCATACGATCCAACGACACGGGAGCCTTACCATGAACCAGACCCACGGCACACCCATCGAGATCCTGCTCGTCGAAGACAATCCCGGGGACGTCCGGTTGACCCAGGAGGCCCTGAAGGACAGCAAGGTCAAGAACAACCTCTACGTCGCGCGCGACGGCGAGGCGGCCATGGCGTTCCTGCGCAAGGAAGGCGAACATGCCGGGGCCCCCACCCCCGACCTGATCCTCCTGGACCTCAACCTTCCCCGGAAGGACGGGCGCGAGGTCCTGGCCGACATCAAGCAGGATGAGGATCTTCGCCGGATCCCCGTCGTCATCCTCACCACAAGCAAGGCGGAGGAGGACATTGCGCGCACGTACAACCTCCATGCGAACTGCTACATCACGAAACCCGTGGACCTGGATCGCTTCCTTGAGATCGTGCGGAGCATCGAGGACTTCTGGCTCAGCATCGTTCGCCTGCCGCCCAAGTGATCCCTTGGGAACGTCGGGCCCCGCGCAGGCGGTGCCCCCGGCGGTGCTCCATGATTGTTCAAGGACCTATCCAATATGGGTTTTGACCATCGTGATGACCGCCATCCCGAGGCGGAGCGTCCATGCGCAATCTGTCGACCCTTTTCGTGATTCCCATCGCATCCCTTGCGGGCGGCCTGAATGACGAGACGCTTCCGATGGCGCGGAACAGATCCGTGGCCCCGTCTCCCTGACGATCGAAGGACAAGGCTACCGGGCATCCGGAGATGACGATGCATTCGTGGCGGCCGCGTGCTGGTTCGGCGCCGCGACCTCCGATATCCCGTATGAGATCACGGTGGAATAGCGGTTTGCCGATGGAGTGGTCCCGTCGGAGACGCCCATCCTCCTTGATGTCCCCGAGGGGGCTTCCCGACCCTTCGCTTCCGGCATCGCCATCGACCCGGAGGCCGACGTTCTCAGCCATGCCGCATGTACCGGCCCGGTGACACCCTCGCTTGTGAATGTGTCCTGAACTCGCAGGACACCACCGCATCCTGGCAGATCCCCGCGGCAGGCCAGTACGTCATCCTCGTCAACCACACGTCGAATGGCTTCGTCCAGTTCTTCCTCGACGTGCCGTTCGACGGCGAACTCAAGGTCCTTCCCGTTGCATGGGACGCCACCGTGATCGCATCGAACGAGGCCGGACCCTTCAGCGACACCCTGCAGGTGGATCTCCAGCGGACCCCGCTCAACATGTTCGCGGGGCCACGTGCGCCCGCGCCCACCGCAGCCGCTCCGGGGGACGCGGGGTACCGCAGAAACCTGAAGATCGACGTGTCGAACGGTCGCGGGGACGCGCTTCGCACCAACGTGGGCGGTCACCTCGCGATCGAAGGCACCCTGCCCGGCCTCGGTGCCGGCGGCGAGTGGATGGGGTTGCCCTTCCCCGACGGCGAGTGGGAGTTCTCGACGAACCATCACGCCTTCGGGCCCGGTGCCCATGAGGTCAGGATCCAGGCGGACCTTCCGCGGCGATGCGGTTTTCTTCACCAAGACGTACCAGCGGTGATCGCATCAAGCGACCCGTCGACTGCGCGGCCCATCACCCGGGCCCGGGCAACGCCTGCTCGACAAGGGCGTCGAAGGATGCCACCGAGAATCCCTCGGGATCCGGTGGCGCGCACGCGGCGTCCACGTGCCACGCGGCGTAGGCGCGCGCCACGGTTCCAAGCCGCGCATCGTCCGCGGCGTCACGGATGAGCACTGCGGTGGCCCAAGCGTGGAACAGGCGATCCGCTGCGCGGGCGTAGGTTTCCTCGCGTCCCCCGTCGAGGGTGCCCAGGATGTCCGCGAGTGTGCGGTCCACGAGGCCTGCCAGGTCGGACAGGTCGGCCGGCGCCCCGTTCACCATCTCGCGGGCGAGGGCCGCGAGCGCGGCCGGCGCCTGATCATTCCGATGGCTTCGCGCAAGGTCGAGGGCCAACACGTTCGTCGTGCCCTCCCAGATGGGCAGGACCTGGGCATCGCGCAGGAGCCGGGGAGTCACGAAGTCCTCGATGTACCCGTTGCCTCCCAGCGCCTCGCATGCTTGACTTGCCCCATCCACGGCCAGCCGCGCCGTCGCACTCTTGGCGACCGGAGTCAGCGCGCGGAGGGCCTTTGCCGCCACCTCGTCCCCGGCATCGGCGCGGTCCATGAGCTCCCCCGCTTCGAGGACGCCGGCAATGGCGCCCTCGGAGGCCACGGCCAGCCGGGCGAGCACCACCTGTTGCAGCGGGTGATCGATGACACGCTTTCCGAAGGCCTCCCGCGTCCGGGCATGGGTCACGGCCTCGCGGAATGCGCGGCGCACGATGGCCACACTCGCGACCGCATTGTGCAGCCGGCACAGGTTCATCATGTCCGCCATCCCGTGGAACCCTTCCCCCGGTGGCGCGAGCATCCACGCGAACGCCCCGTCCAACGTCATTTCGCCGGTGGGCATGCTTACGACCCCGAGCTTCTCCTTCAGGCGTTCGAGGCGCATCCTGTTCCGCGTGCCGTCGGGGCGGATCCGCGGCATGAGGAAGAGGCCGAGTCCCCGCGTCCCGGCAGGTGCCCCGGCAGGGCGGGCGAGGGTGAGGATGAGGTCCGCCGTCGCGTTCGAGCAGAACCACTTGAACCCGGTGAGGCGCCACGTGCCGTCCGGTTCTTCCCGGGCCGTCGTTTCCGTGCGGCCGACGTCACTGCCGCCGGCCTTCTCCGTGAGGAACATGGCGCCTTCGAAGGCGTGCTTGGGGTCCCGTCCCGCAAGGCGCGTGACATACCGTTCCGCCATGTCGCGGGGTGCGTGACGGGTGAGGACGCGCGCGAGCGCATCCGTCATGGCTACCGGGCAATAGTACCCGCATTCGGCCTGTCCGAAGAGGTAGCCTGCCGCGAACACGAGGGCACGCGGGGTCCGTGACAACGGGCCGAACGGTTCGTACGCCGCGGCGACCAGCCCGTTCTCCACTGCCGTGTGCCGGATGGCAAGGTAGCTCGGGTGGAATTCCACCTCGTCGATGCGGTTCCCGTCCCGGTCGTACGGGTGATGGATGGGGGGATGCCGGTCTGCGAGACGGGCATTCGGGTCGACGCGGTCCTCGGCCACTTGACCCCATCGCCCCAACGTGGATTCGGCGTCCTTTGCAGCAACATCGGGGATCAGCCGGCGCACCCGGTTCCCGAGGGCGGGATCGTCGCGGAACCAGTTCATGGCCGCCGATGGTCCATCCCGCGCATGAATGCGCCGACTCGGGGCCGGTTGCGCCCGGAGGGTGCCGATCGATACCGATGGGTCCCGAACAATCCGCGAAGGCGTGGACATGTCCCCTGAGGCATTTAGGCAAGTGACATGGTTTCACGAAGCGCGGGGCCGGATTTCAGGCCTCGCGACCCGCCGCGGACGAAAGCCGCGACCGGAAATCGGGGGATTTCAGGGGGGGTGTCGCACCCAAGCCATCGGCTCCGAGCTGCGGACATCGTGGTCCGCGGCCGTCGATGGCTTTCCACGGCCACATCATTCCAGGTCCGCCTTTCCGGTCGAAGGCGCCCGTCCAGGATCGGAGACCACTCGCATGTTCCAGCGAAAGACACGCACCCAGGCCGCGATCACGACCACCCTTGTCGCCCTCGTCCTTGTCCTGCCGGCGACGGCAGGCACCCTCGACCCCAACGCGGGTGAAGTCGCCGCCGACCGCCTTGCGACCGCCCTCGACGACGTGGCGAACGGGCGCCTCCCCCACGCGGATGGCGATGAAGAGGACCGACTCGCATTCTCGCAGGCCCAGTTCCCGTACGTGAGCAACGGGAACCGCGGCGAAGACGTCCGTGCCATCCAGTACCTCCTCAAGGCCCGCGGCTACAGCATCGGCGTGGACGGCGTCTTCGGGTCCGGCACGGAAAGCGTCGTCAAGAGCTTCCAGACCTCGCAAGGCCTCGGGTCCGACGGCATCGTCGGCCCGAACACGTGGAACGCCCTCGTCATCACCGTGAGCCAAGGCGCAACCGGGGATGCGGTGCGCGCCGTCCAGAGCCAGTTGAACGCGAAGCGGAACGCCGGCCTCGCGGTGGACGGCATCTTCGGCAGCGGCACGAAAAGCGTCGTCCAGTCGTTCCAGACCCACGCCGGAATCTCCTCCGACGGCATCGTCGGCCCCACCACATGGAAGAACCTCATCTGGCACTATGACCAGGTCGGCAACACCAGCAACGTCTGCGGCTACTATTCCTCATCCGCCCGATGGGGCACGGGAAGCGCCGTCGGCCAGCTCGAAGCCGCGGCCGCCGAATTCAAGGCCACCGGGAACGGCAAGATGAGCGTCGGCGACCTGAGCCTCGAACACGGCGGAGACATCAGCGGTCACGCCAGCCACGAGGACGGCCTCGACGTGGACCTCCGCCCCGTCCGCACCGACAGTGGACAATGCAGCTCCGGTTGCCAATGGAACTGGTCCTGCTACGACCGCTCCGGCACACGCAAGCTCATCCAGTCCATCTACAACAAGGCGCCCGGCCACGTGAAGGTCATCTGGTTCAATGACCCCACCCTCATCAACGAAGGCCTCGTCCAGCCCCTCTCGAACCACGACAACCACCTCCACGTGCGCTACTGCGAAAAATACCACGCGGACAGCAGGTATGATTGCTGAGGGCGAAGCCCTCAGCAATCGGATTCCTTCCGGGCCTGCGGCCCGGGCGAAGGGGGGCTGCTGCCCCCCTCTATGAATCCTTGGGATCTACGGGGGTACCATTTTGCTGGTGCCTCTGGCCCAGGCGTTTCTTGCTCTTTTGAGGTCGAACGTGTTCAGGAGCTGTTTGGCGGCGCCCGGGTCGGTGGATGCCAATCTGGCGACTTGGTGGATGCGCCAGTTTTTGGCTGCGGCGAGTTCCTGGTCCACGTGGTCGTAGGTTCGTCCTTGTTTGATCATGGACCACATGGCTGTGAGTAGGGTTCGTGCGATGGCGACTTTTGCGCGGCCGTTTCCGATGCGGGGGGCGAGGCGAGCGTGTTTTTTTCGGAGTCTGCCGGGGAATCGGTTGATTTGGTGGACGGCTTCGACGAGTACGAAGCGGAGGATGCTTGGGCCTCGTTTGGTGATTCGTCCGTGGCGCATTGTCTCTCCGCTTTGGTACATGCGGGGCGTGAGTCCTGCGTAGGCGGCGATCTTCTTGGCGTCGGGGAAGCGGGTGAAGTCGCCGCAGTATGCGATGATGGCGGCTGCGGTGTAGATGTTTACGCCGGGGATGGTGAGCAAGGTTTTGGCGATCGGGTTTTCGGTGAGGCGTTGGCACAGTTCGATGGTGGCGTTGTTGTCTTCGTTTCGGAGGTGTGCGATGGCGTTGAGTTTTCCATGTAGGGCGATCTTTTCGGCGGGGGGGAGGCGGGCGCGGCTCCATTTTGCTCGAACGTGTTCGTTGTCGAGGTTGCCGCCGGGTTCGGGCATGAGGTTTCGTTGAAAGATTGCCTTGGCCCGGTTCTTCGCTCGTGCCTTTTCTTCCCTGAGGTCGCGGATGTGGCCGACGAGGGCGCGCATTTCCTCTTCGTCGGGACGGGGGATGTAGCAGGTCTTGTAGCCTCCCATGAGGCCGATGCGTGCGAGGTCGCGAGCGTCGATCTTGTCGGATTTTGCGGAGCGGATGTGGCTGGTCAACACGTCTGCTTGAACAAGATCCACATCCAGACCATGGGCAATCAAGCAACGGGCGACAGCTTTTCCGCTGGTGCTGGCCTCGATGATGATCTTGTGTCCCAGGAGTTTTGGAGCGACCTTGGCAAGGTCGCCATTTGTGGTCTTGACGGTGAATTCGTTCCCGCTGTTCAGATCTCCGTCGACAACAAAACCGACCGTTTCCTTCTTGTGCACGTCTAACCCTATCACCATTCGATCACCAATGTCCGGGTGGTCAGGCAGGTTCGGATTCCGACACCCCTCTATGCGGGCTCCAGACCCAAGGTGAGAGGTCGATGGGGCGGCCAATCCTTCGACGGGATGATTACTCCCAAGGGGGTGGTCGGCCGCCCCGAACCTGCCAATCCACGATCCCGCAAAGGATCGCGCCCGGCAAGAACGTGATTCATCTCATCCTTCGCGCATCCCCCCGCTTGTGCTTGGCGGGTGTGGCGTCCCCCTCTTGTTTTTGCTGCTGCTGCTTTCCTAACGCAGCGTGGCCGTGAGGAGGATGGAGATGGCGGTGACCTGGAGGATGTTTTCTGCGAGGATGAGG
>JBFILE010000008.1:0-25697 GCA_041599855.1 Thermoplasmatota archaeon | reverse complement strand
GATTCGGCCTGCCATTGGTCTTGGGCGGCGAATTTCTGGGAACCGATCTTGAGTTCCAGCACGAAGATGACTCCGTTTGCGAGGATCAAGACGTCGGGCCGGTTGCCCAAGCGCGGTATTTCATACTCAAGAAGAAACGACCAATCGCGTGCACCGGGGGTCCGGTCCACCAACGCGTCGGCGACTTCGCGGAGCATTCGAAGGGTCTCAACCCATGCTTGGGTTTCTGCACCTTTCGTGCTGAACCCCGCCGAGGCGTTAGATTGCAATTCGCCGAGGGCGCGCAATTCGTCCGCCACCGACGACACGGCCCACCCTCCAACGTTTAGGACGACCGGCGACCTCACGGACATTACACAGAGACGCAGCCGAATAAGGGTTTACAAATTCATGCTCAAAGCAGCCTTGTTGTCCCAAGAACGGCCAGGCTCGGCCAGAAAGTCCGTCGCGAACGTCCGACGGCAAGTGAAAGTCAAAGCGCCCGGCTCCCGTGCGGCAGCGGTTTTCCGGGCGGCATCCGGCCTTTCAGCCTCCGATCAAGGGATCGACCTCGTCGGTTGTTCCCCTCAGGATTCCTGCCGAAGCAGTAGCCCCTCCGGTTCAGTTTCTCCAAGCCTTCTTAGGGGCTGGAGACGGGAGCGAGTATGCCGCGCTCCTCACCGACAAGCGGATGGTCCACGACCCCAAGGGGCCATGTGCAACCTTACGTTGTTGCCCGCCTGCTTTATACTTGTCGGGAACCGCGGCTGAATCCGGCAAGATCCGGTACGGATCAACGATTTTCCGGAGAAAGGACCCTTCGACCAGGATCTTGTCGACCCACGAATGCGAGGGGAGGCAAGCCTGGTTGAAGAAGGATTCGACCGCGGAAAATTCCGCGGTCGTGTGGAAGTCGAGGCGCCCGGCCTCCGTGCGGCATCGGTGTTTCCGGGCGGGCATCCGGCCTTTCAGCCCCCGACCTTGCGATCGGTCTCGTCGGTTTTTCCCCTCAGGATTCCTGCCGAAGCAGTAGCCCCTCCGGTTCAGTTCCCTCGTCCGTTTCACGGGACAAGAGCGGGAGCGAGTATGCCGCGCTCCTCACCGACGATCGGATGGTCCATGACCACAAGGGCCATGTGCAACCCTACTGTGCAACTGCCACCTTTTATACTTTTCCGCCCTGCGGGCCCTTATCTCGGAGAACAGTCGCAGTTTTCGGCCCAGAACGATGAAATGACGGCCATTCTCTCATGCGCCGGAAAAGTGGCTGGGCGGGATGCCGAGACGGCGCTCGCGCCCAAGAATCAGGAAGCGACCGCGAAAAGCTCGCGATCGTGTGGAAGTCGAGGCGCCCGGCCTCCGTGCGGCATCGGTGTTTCCGGGCGGGCATCCGGCCTTTCAGCTTCCGATCGAATGATCGACCTCATCGGTTTTTCCCCTCAGGATTCCTGCCGAAGCAGTAGCCCCTCCGGTTCAGTTCTTTCGGGCCTTTTTACGGGTCGAAAGCGGGAGCGAGTATGCCGCGCTCCTCACCGACAAGCGGATGGTCCATGACCACAAGGGCCATGTGCAACCCTACTGTGTGGGTGCGCACGGATATAGTTTTCCGCCCATGGATGCGGATTCCCGGCTTTTGGCCGACACCCTGCCTTGCAGCCGGACGAAATCCGAACCGACTGACCCATTCTTGGAGAAATCGAAGGTGCCTCGCGGCGGTGTCTGCCGAAATGGCCCCGTTCGAATCCTGCGACCGAAACGAAGTGCAGGCGCCAGATTCAGCCCGGGAGCGAAGTCACGCCTTCGCGACCCGTTCGAATCCTGCGACCGAAACGAAGTGCAGGGAGCAGGATCCGGACCTGGGAGCGAAGTCACGCCTTCGCGACCCGTTCGAATCCTGCGACCGAAACGAAGTGCAGGGAGCAGGATTCGAACCTGCGAACTCCTTCGAGACCGGATCTTAAGTCCGACACCGTTGGCCAGACTTGGCTACCCCTGCGTGGACCCCGCATGTCGCGTGGGAAACAAAAACCCGCCCATCGGGCGCCCGAGGCGTGCGTCGGGCTTCGGGGCGCGACGGAGGCAGCACCCAGGCAGCACTTTGAACGACTGCGACCCCGCTCGCAGGCACCCCGTCGCGAGGACCTGGCAATCTCAAGCCGGAACAACGCGCGCCATCTCCGGCCGCGGCACGCCGGCGAGCGCCTGGGTGACGTCGTCGAGGAGCATCTCGTAGTCCTCGATCCCGACGCTGAGCCGGACGAGCCCTTCCGTAATGCCGGCTTTGGCCCGCTCCGCTCCCGGGATGGCTGCGTGGGTGGTGCTCGCGGGGTGGCTGACGAGGCTTTCGACGCCGCCGAGGCTGACGGCGCGGCGGAACACGTGGAGCCGGTCGAGGAAGGCCATGGCGGATGCCTGCGTGCCGAGTTCAAGGCTGACGACGCCGACACCCATGGGCATCTGCGCCCGCGCGAGCGCATGGTCCGGGTGGTCGGGGAGGAGCGGGTGGCGGACGTGGAGGCCGCGCTCCCAGAGGGTGGCTGCGAGGCTTGCGGCGCTCGCACATTGGGCCGTGATGCGGAGGCGCATCGTCTGCATGCCGCGCCACACGAGCCACGCGGTGTCGGGGTCGATGACGGCGCCCGCATCCTTCACCCATTCCCAGCATCCCTGGACGAGGCTCTTGGATCCGATGACGGCGCCCGCGAGGAGGTCGCTGTGGCCGTTGATCCCCTTGGTCAGGCTGTGGACGACGAGGTCGGCGCCGAGGGCGAGCGGCTGCTGGACGATGGGCGTCGCGAAGGTGTTGTCGATGACGAGGACGCCGCCTGCGGCGTGGGTCGCGTCCGCGAGTGCGCGGATGTCCACGAGGCGCAGATTCGGGTTCATGGGAGTCTCCGCGAAGACGACGGCGACGCCACCTGCGAGGGCGTCGGCGACCTTGACGGGATCGTACAGGTCGGTGGCGACGACCTTGACGCCCCATTTCTGGAGCTTGGCGAGGAGGCTGTGGGTGCAGCCGTACACGCAGTGGTCGACGACGAGGGTCGCGCCGGGCTTGAGGAGGCTCATGAGGGCGACGTGGATCGCCCCCATGCCGCTCGCGGTGGCGACACATGCTTCGCCGCCTTCGGCGCTTGCGAGTTCGGCTTCGAGGGCTTGGACGGTGGGGTTCCCGAGGCGCGTGTAGATGGGGCCCGTGGCCGTCCCTGCGAAGCGGTTCGCGAGGGTGCCGGCATCGTCGGTTTCGAAGGTGCTGGACCGGACGATGGGGGGAGTCACGGCGCCGTAGGCGTATTTTGCAGCCTGTCGGGTGGTCGGCGGAGTCATGCCCCCGCATCGTCGTTCCTTGACGTGACACTTTCGCTGCCAGCGCCGACGAAGTGTTCACTTATGCCGCGTCGAAAGGCCTATTTCTTGACAATGTGTTCAATATTGCATGGATGATGTGGACAGGGCGATCATCACGTGCTTGCGTCGGGAAGCGCGAATGCCCGTGGCCGAGGTGGCGCGCCGGGTCGGGGTCACGCGGGCCACCGTGCATGAACGCTGGAGGCGCCTCTCGGAATCGGGCGTTGTCCGGGGCGCCCACCTCGACCTGGACCCGGGTGCCCTCGGCCGCCCGCTCCGCGCGTTCATCCTGGTGCAATGGAGCACCGAGAAGGAGGCGGATCAGCGGCAGGTGGCACGGGCGATCGCGGACATCCCGGGCGTGGACCGCGTCCACAATGTGACCGGGAAGCATGACTTCCTCGTGGAGGTCGTGGGCCGCGACATGGATGAGGTGGGTCGCATCATCCTCGAGCGCATCCGGGTCCTGCCGGGAGTCGGCGCGACGGAGACGTTGATCGCGTTCTGGTCCTTCGAGGGGCATGGCGTGCCGCTCGATGGGTGAGGGGCGGCCGCCAAGAGCCCCGGGAGTCCGAGGCGGACGGGGCTTGGCCAATCCGGCGACCCCCACGCGTGCCGGAACGCTACCTTATTCACCCGCGCCACCACTTGCCACGACCATGACTGGGGCGACGCCGCTCATCTACAATCCGCGATCCGGTGCCGGCCGGGGCCCGAGGATCGCCGTCCACGCACAGACCCTCCTTGATGCGCACGGCATCCGCACGAAGTTGATGGCGACGCAGGGACCCGGCGGAGCGCGACCCCTCGCAAGGCGCCTCGCGGAGGAGGGTGCGGACGAGATCCTCGTCATCGGCGGCGACGGCACCCTTTCCGAGGCGGCCGACGGCGTCCTCACCGCCGGGAAACCGGTCACCTTGGGATTCCTGCCCGGCGGCACCGGGAACGCATTCCTCCGGGATTTCGGGGAACCCACCCTGGAGGCCGCCATCGAGCGCGTGCGCCGGTGCGAGCCGAAGGCGATCGATGTCGGCATCGCCCGGGATGCCACGGGCGAGGATCGTCACTTCATCAACGTGTTCGGCACGGGGTTCCTCGCGAAGGCCTGCGACTTCGCGAACCGCCGCTTGAAGTGGCTCGGGAACTGGTCGTACAATGCGGCGGTGGTGCCGGAACTCGCGCGCCTTGCGGCGCCCATGACGCGGCTCGTGGTCGATGGCACCGTGATCGAGCGGCCCATGGTCCTGGTCAGCGTCTGCAACACGAAGTTCACCGGGGCAGGGCTCCCCATTGCGCCCATGGCCGTCCACGATGACGGCCTACTTGATGTGCTGGTGCTGGACGCCGTGAACCGACGCCGCCTGCTGAGCCTCTTCTCGATGCTCATGAAGGGCACGCACATCGGCCAGGAAGGCGTGACGACATACCGCGGGAAGGAGATCGAGATTGCGCCCGCGGACCCGTCCGTCCTTCTTGCGGACGGGGAAATCTACGGGTCCACGCCGTCCACGATCCGGGTGCTGCCGGGCGCGATCCGCGTGTATGCGTGAGCAGGGGAACCCGGCGCGACCCGCGTCAGCGGTGCGTGATCACCAGGCGCCGACCCGCAGGAGCGCCGACGGCGGCACCCGTGGAAACGGGTTCCACGACGCGAGCCTCGCCCACGCGCAGATCCCGGGAAGAATGAAGGCCCTCAGCAAAGTCCAATCTCGCCACATGTTTGGGGGTACGATCCGAAACCAATCATCACTGGGCCGAGGCGCCCATGGCGCGACTCACGTATCAATGTGAGTCAGGGCGCCGGAGCCATCCACCCACCATGGATGGCTCAGAACATCCCTGCCGTGATCCGGTCCACCACAAGGAGCGAGAACACGAGGCTCAGGTAGAAGATCGAGTACCAGAACAGGCTCATGGCGTGCTTGTCGCTCGGTGCGAACTGGAGCCGCACCGCGTAGGCGACGAAGAGGAGTCCGAGGAGGCTTGCGCCGATGCCGTACACGGGGCCCACGGCGCCAAGGGGAATCCAGAGGGCGAGGGTCGCAATGGCGAGGACGACACTGTATGCGGTGATCTGGATGCGCGTGGCGCGGTCCCCGGCGACATTCGGCAGCATGGGGATGCCTACGGCGCCGTAATCGGCTTTCCGGACGAGGGCGAGCGCCCAGAAATGGGGCGGCGTCCAGAGGAAGATGATGGCGGCGAGGACGAAGGCCGGGAGGCCCACCGTTCCCGTCACTGCGGCCCAGCCGACGAGGGGCGGCACGGCGCCGGCAAGGCCGCCGATGACGATGTTCTGCGCAGTCCTCCGCTTCAGCCACATCGTGTAGACGAAGATGTAGAACACGATCGCGAACATGGCGAGGGCTGCTGCGAGGAGGTTCGCCATGACGAGGATGACGGCGAACGAGACCACAGTCAGCACTCCGCCCACGACGAGGGCGTGGGATGGCGGCACCGTGCCTTGCGCAAGGGGTCGCTTCGACGTCCGCTTCATGAGCGGGTCGATGTCGCGGTCCACGTAGGAGTTGAATGCGCCTGCGGCACCCGCGGCGAGGCTGCCGCCGCCGAGGACGGCGACGAGTAGGCCGAGGGGAAGGTCGGTTCCGCCCGCCATGAGCATGCTCGCGTAGGCCGTGATCACAAGCAGGGTGATGATGCGCGGCTTCGTGAGTTGCACGTAGTCGTTGATGGTCGCCTTGGACGGCGCACCGGTGACGGTCGCGCCCGAGGCGTCGGCGACCACGGGGACGCTCATGCCCTCTTCCTCCCCACCGGGGGCGACTCCAGCGACTCCTTCCGGCTCACGCGGGCCGGCTCCTGTTCCACGGCGACCGTCGGCAGCACATAGGCCAGCACCGTGGCCACGGCAAGGCCGGCGAAGATCAGGGCTGCGAAGCCGAGGTGGATCACGACGCTCACCTCCTGCACGGAGGGATCGTCCGCACCGTAGGCGAGGACCGTAGCGCCACCCATGAGGATCTGCATGGGGAGCAGCACGCTCGCGATGACGGCTGCCCAGAACACGGGTTTGTTCGCCCGCTCCGTCCGCCACGCCCAGATCCCGACGGCGAGAATCATGGGTCCGGCGACGGACGCCACGAGGCGGTGGGTCCATTCGAGCCAGTCGAGGCGCGTCATGCCGTCGGGGAACCATTCGCCGTGGCACTTCGGCCAGTCGGCACCGCAGGAGGATCCGGCGCCGGTGGCCTTCACGTACCCACCGAGGAGGATGAGCGCGAAGGTGGCTGCGGTGGTGATGAGTGCGTACGTCCGGAACTTCATGGGGTTTCCTCCGTTCTGCAGCCCAGGCCGCAGGCCGTATCGGCGACCGCCGGAAAGCGTCCGCGTGGGTGCCCACCTGACCCTGTCGGGACGGGGGCTTCGCGCGGCCAACCGCGCATCCAGTCAAATATTTTCCGTGGGCGCGCGAGGCGGTTCCGGGGGCGCGAGACCGGACACTTGCCATAAGGCCGCCCGCGGCTAACGGGGGTGAAACCGTCCAAGCCGCGCCCAACCCGCCCGGGGTCCGGGGGCGGGCGCATCACCGCAGGGCCCGCCATGAGAGGACGGCAGCGACAAGCGCGACGGCCGCGACCGCCGCAGCGAGACCCGGCTCCCGGGCGTAGAGGACGCCGGCGACCACGCCCCCTGCCGCCGTCCCGGCACTCTGGGCCAGGCTCAGCATGCTCTGGGCTGCCGCCCGCCGGTGCCGGGTCAGGCGGGCCACTGCGCTCGGGAGCGCCGCCGCGAGGGTGCTTTGTGCGGCGAAGAGGAGCCATGTGCCGACAAGGGCCGAGGCGAGGATGGGTCCATGGAGGAGGAGCACGGGCCCCGCGGCAAGCCCCGTGACGGCGAGACCGATGACGACCCGGAGGCGACCCTTGTCCGCAGTCCGGGCTCCGAGGAACATGACGAGCCCCCCGAGGATGATGGCGACAGGCAGGATCCGTTGCGCCGTCGCCGGATCAAGAAAGCGGAGCATGGCGAGGGGGTAGGCGAAAAGCGTCACGCTGAGGGCGAAGTTCGTGGCGAATCCTGCGGCATGGAGGCCTGCGAGCCCGCCGAGGCTCGGACGAGCCCGGTCCGCGGACTCGGCCGTGGCCGAGGGAAAGGGCGCGCGGAGCACCACGCCGAGAGCGACGACGGCAAACGCGGCCTGCAGGACGAAGAGGCCCGGGACGCCGATCAGGGGGGCCAGGAGGGGGCCGGCGATCAGACCCAGGGTGAAGGCTGCGCCGACAGCGGCGCCGAAGAGGGCGAGCATGCGGGTCCGCCGCGCCTCCGGGAATGCATCGGCCGCGATGGCCGCGGCGACCCCGTTCACGGCGCCCGCCCCGGCGAGGAATCGCCCAGCAGCAAGGATCCAGATGTCGGTGGACACCGCAGCGACGAGACTCCCTGCGGCAGTCAACACCATGCCGAGGACAAGGGCGCCCTTCGCCCCGTGCCGATCTGCAAGGATCCCGAACGGCACCTGGAAGATGACGGCCGCAAGGGCGTAGGCGGCGAAGGCGAACCCGACCGCTTCGAGACTGCCGCCCAGTTCCAGTCCATATGGTGTGAGCACCGACAGGACGGCTGAGAGCGCGAACAACCGGAGGGCTGCGATGGACGTTGCAAGACCAAGCTGTCCGGCGGGAGACAGGGCGCGGGCACTCGTCACGCGGCGGGAAACGGGACTTCCCATTTCAGGGATTGGGTCGTCGTGCCGCCATGGCGCGGACGAAAGGAATCATGCGGGAACGTGGGCGCCGCTGCGACGGCGGCAGGAGAACGGTACCAATGTTGTTCTGCCGTTGCCGCAACCGCTTGTCGTGTACCTGGAAGCGGTGGCCCCCACGTTCGGTCGCATGCAGATGCCCCGGTGGGCAACATCAGGTATGCACCTCGTACGCTTAGTCGGTTCGCATCCCCCCACGACCCCCCACACCCGTTGAACTGTTTCTCCCGCGTTTCTGACGTGGGCAACGATTGAAGGAACGGCCGCCTGGGTTCGCGCCATCTGCGGACGACTTCCTGGGACGGATCAGCCTTGGAGAGATTTGTCCGGGTCGGCATGCGCCATCGCCTGCCGGACCACACTCGGGTCCGCATGAGCAAGGCCGTATGAGGTGGCCAATCGGGATGCCTGTTCGAAACCGGCATCCGACAGGAAGTATCGGGCCACGACGCGTTGTCGTACGCCCCGGACGGGCCCGGGGGAGGTGACGACCAGCGGCCCGTCGGCGCTCCGTTCGTTGAGCCGGCGAACGATTTCCGGAATATGCTTCCCGGCAATCCCCGTGGCCTCGCTTACGCCCCGCGTGGATGCGGCCGTCGGCGCCGTGGCGCCAGGCTCGAACACGATGCCGCGGAGCGCAAGGAGCACCCGATCCCCTTGGGTCGGAGGCCGCACGCCGAACGCGTGTCGCACGTGGCCCGCAAGCTCGTCCGGTACCGTCGGTGGCGGCGACGGACCTCGGGGCGCGGCGACAGGCGCCGCAAAACCGGACATGCTGTACCCGAGCACCGTGAAACTCAGGATGAGGAAGACCTGGGCCGCCGGGAGCACGGTGTACGGATCGCCGAGGACAGGCAGGATGACAAGTCCGCACGCAACTCCCCCGCCGGCGCTCGCCGTCCGCGTGAACAGCTCCCGGGCCGGCAACGACAGCGGATCATCGACCGTCCCGCTCGCGATGGCGATTGCCACGAACAGGGGACGGATCAGGAACAACGTGAAAAACGGGAATACGGCATCCGCCTGGATCACGACGCCGTCGAGGAACAGCTTGCCGAAGGCTGGTGCGATGCCGAGCCCCAGACAGATGCCAAGGAGTGAGGCCGGAACCCGGAGCCGCTTCATGATGAACGCCGCCGCCGTCGCCCCCGTGACCGCCAGGTAGAGGATGCCGGTGGAGAGTTGGACAAGCTCCAACGGACCCACACTGGCGCCCGGAACGACCACGATCCGATCCACGGCGTACACGACGAATTCGATGGATCGCGGCGCGAACGCGAGCAGGACGGCGGCACGGAAGGGTGAGAACGCCCCCCCGCGCATGCCGAGAACGGTGCCCAGGAAAACTGCGGCGAACCCGGCGTGGATGAGAAGGTCGCCAAGAACGATCCCGATGGGAGCGCTGGCGCCGAGAATGGCGAACAGGAAAGGAAACACGACGAGCGCCGCCACCATGGTGGCGAAGGCCGGCCCGACGAAGCGCTGAAGCCGGGCGCCTGCCAAAAGCACGCCGACATACACGAGCACGGCACCGGTCGGTTTGTCGGCGACATTGTGGACGAACGTGACGAGGACGCTTGACGAGTCAAGGAGGATGAACGCCGTCACGGCGACAATCGCATTCAGGATGAAGAGGAGCGCCAAGCTGCGCCTGAGTCGGGGGTCCCCATGGGAACTGATGAGCAGCAGGGCCACGACAGCCTGCAGGATTCCCGCTCCGAACGGAATGTAGTCGACCCCCCCGGCCATGGGGCCCAGCACGGCGGTTACCGTCCATTAACATTGCCAACGCACACGACCCCGGATGGGGATCCCACGACGCGGCCGGGCCTCGCACGATATGGAAGTCTTTTATGCGGGTACGTCCGGATGGTAGGAGGGTGCCCCCGGAATGAAGCACGGTCGACGGCACGACAAGCTCAAGGAGCAGGCGTACAAGGCACGCAAGAAGGCGAAGGGGTATGCGACACCGTACGACCCCATCGACGTGACTCCACCGTCGGGAGCCGGCACTTCTCCACCTGCCGCGGATGACGAGGAAGTCGGGCGCCCCGCGGCCTCCCTGATCCACCCGAAAACCGCGAAGGCCCTGCGCCGCCTCGGCATTGACCCCGTGGTCGATGGCGACACTACGTAGCGAGACCCCCCGGCCTGTTGCCTTCGGCGAAACGGCGCTCCGCGACCGGGAAAAGGATTCTGCCACGGCCGCACGTGCGGGCGTGGAAAAATGCGGAGGCACGGATTCGAACCGTGGAACACCTACGTGACTAGCCCCTCAAGCTAGCGCCGTTGGCCAGGCTTGGCAACCTCCGCAGGTCACCGTCCAAAGGATGGGCGGATGGGTCGCCTCCAAGGGAGGCGAGCAACCGGTTACTGTACTTCCCCTATATGAATCCAATGCTTGGCTCGAGTGGGGATTCCGCGAAATGCGTGGACGGCGCCGCAAGAAATCGATGGCTGCCTTGAGATGGCTCGTCATTTCGGATACGCGCGCGCGAAACATGACCCTCGGAGCGGAGCGCCTGCCGGACGGCCCGCGAACGGTGGCGGCACCCCGCCCAGACCGGCGGCGCACCACCACCACCACCACCGCACCATCCCACGCCCATGGTCAGCCCACGCCATGCCACGCCCATGGTCAGCCCACGCCATGCCACGCTCGCGGCCACGTCCACGTCCACCACACCCCGTCACGGCGCACCCATGAGCACCCCCGTGGGTTGCGCCCGGATCGGCCGACTTGGATCGAGGTGGGAGGCCATGCCGCCACTCTTCGCCTCTTGCTCCACAACGGTGTTTGGAGGCACCCATCGGAAGGGACGGCTGGAGCGTAACCTATGAAGCCTCGGGACATGGCCGTTCTCGTCGCTCTGACGCTCGTCGTGGCATCGGGTGCCGCGATGGCGCAGATGGACGACGGGACGGATGGAATGAATGAGACGGGAATGCCTGATGCCGGAACCGGCGGCAACATGACCGCCACCGAGTTCACCGCGTCAGCCGAACTGACCGAAGCGTGTGCCGACCACATGGACAACGGCACCACGGACAACCCTGACATGGGGAACGAATCCGGCATGGACGCAGGAAACGACACGGGCATGGACAACGGCCCCACCATGGATGGCATGATGGGCCAGTGCATGACGCCGGGTCACGTCGAGGTTCCCGAGGGGACGCACGTGGTGCGTCTCACGGTGACCAATGGCGCGTCCATGGACCTGACCCTTGACGTGAGGGCGAACGGGACCGGCATGGTGGGCGATGATTCCGCCATGAACGGTATGGACGGCAACATGACCACCGAGTTCACGACGTTCCCGGCCACCATCCCGGCCGGCGCAAGCGCCGAGGTTGTCCTCGACACGAGCAGCGGTGACTCGTGGACGATCCATCTCGTGAAGGACTCGGGCGAAACGCGTGAGATCGGATGGGTCACGATGGCCGCGACCACGACTCCCGGACCCATCGGCGAAGTGGATGACGAGGTCGATGAGGCCGTCGGGGACGAAAGGACCCCTGGCCCTGCCATCGTGCTCGTTGCCGCAGTCCTGGCGGTTGCGGCACTCGTGGTTCGCCGCCGCAAGTAGTTGAAGGAGTGAACGATGAATGCGGCCGGCGGAGGAATCGTTTCCTTCGCCGGCCCCGGCAAGCCCGGTGACCGGACGGTCGTCGGAGAAGCCGGATCCCGGCCACCCGCCCGGTGGTCGTTTTCCTTTTCATCCGCCGCGGAAGGGGGGCCTCTGTCATCCTGCTTCGCTGGGCAATCCTGCGTCAGCTGAACCCGCCGCCGATGCCGAAGCCTGTGATGAGGAGCCCTACCGTGGCGCAGGTGACGACCGGCATGAACGGGTAGTGGCCGCGACCGCGTGCAAGGAGCGGCGCGAGGGGGATGCTGATGATCTTCAGGAGCGCGAAGAACGCGATCACGAGAGCGAACGGCATGAGGGCGGCAGCCGCCATGCAGGCGGCGACGTCGCCGGTTGCAAGCTTGAAGATCCAGCCGACGCGCCGGTGCGTGAGGATGCTGAGCACGATCACGGCCGCCCATTTCGCGATGAAGACGGCATCCGGCCGGAAACCTGTTCGCGCAAGGTCGAGGATGAACACGACAGCGGTGAAGGCGAACCAGACCTCGACGAATTCACGCTGCGCGGCGAGATGCTTGATGTCGCTCACGGTGGCAACCGTGAAGCTGCCGAGGAGGAAGAAGAGCGCGTACACCTGAACCTCGCTTAGTGAGAGCGCGAGGAGGTCGCCCACGAGGTCCGCCATACGCCCGCAGTATCCGGCCCCTTTCAAGACCTTTGTGACTGGCGCTGGCGCTGGCGGGGACGAGTGGCAACCCGGTCACGGGAGCGGGAAAGGGGAAAGGAAAAGGGCAGGCCGCACGTGCGACCTGCCCGAATGGCGACCCGTGGTCGCGAAGCGCGCACTCAGCGTGCGGCTTCCGGGATCTTGAGCTTCGAGGCTTCTTCGGTGGCCTTCAGCTTCTCCATCAGGATGGACAGTGCGCTCTTCAGCGCGTCCTTCGGGTGGAGACCGCCGTCGGTCTCGAAGTGGAAGACGAACTTGTTCGGATCCACACTGAGGATCACGTTGTCCATGTCGACCACCTGCTTGAGGTTCCGGAGATGCCGGTAGGCGAGTTCCTCGTCCTTGATCTTCAGCTTCCCGTTCTCAACGACGGCCACGTCCTCCGGGATCACCCGGTTGATGTGGTCGATCGCATCCTGCGAGAGGGCCGGCGACGCCTTCACTTCCACACGGGGAAGTTCCCGGTACCCGGCGCCCTGGACGGCCTGCCACTTCGCGTGCTCGCTGCCGCGGCCGAGGACGGCTGCGGCTTCGAGCATGACGCGCTGGCCTTCCACGAGCTTGACGATCGGGATGTCGGGGTCCCGGATGGTGAACGCGGGATCGACCGGAGTCAGATCCCCGCTCGTGACCATGCCGGGGCCTTCCTTGGACACCGTGTAGAGCACGGTGCAGTTCGGGCACCCTTCGCCTTCACACGTGCATTCGTCGCGGAACGTGAACGCAGCCGTGTCCGTGGGGATCGGCAGGAGACCCAGCCGGTGTCCCACGAACTCGTCGAAGAGGGCGCTCGTGTTGTCGTAGATCGTGACCTCTTCGATGGCGAGCTTCGGGACATCCGCGATCAACGTGCGGCGGAGCGCGTTCAGGAACGCGTGGTTCACACCTTCGATGATCCCGTTGAAATCCCGATCCGTGAGCGTTCTTACCGTGAGCTTCATGCGAGGCACCTCGATGGTCTCAGACCCTGCGGCCACGGCGGCCGCCCTTCTTGCGCGTCCCGTCGTGCGGGAGCGGCGTGGCGTCCTCGATGCGTCCGATGCGCATGCCGGCACGCGCGAGGGCGCGGATGGCGGCCTGGGCACCCGGACCCGGGGACTTGCTCTTGTGGCCACCGGGCGCGCGGACCTTCACGTGGAGGCCCTCGATACCCTTCTCGCGCGCCGCGTCCGCGATGCGCTCTGCGGCCTTCATCGCCGCGTACGGCGAGGACTCATCCTTCGCGGACCGGACGACCATGCCGCCGGTGCATTTCGCGATGGTCTCGGCACCGGTGAGGTCCGTGACCGTGATGATGATGTTGTTGAAGCTGGCGTAGATGTGCGCGACACCCCAGTGAGCCATCAGGACGCACCTCCTTCGCCGCCGGCACGCTTGCCACCCTTGGGCTGCGAGCCTCCACCACGTCGGCGACCTTTCGCGCCGCCGCGTCCGCCGCGCTGGTCTTCCTGGACCGGCGCTTCGGGGAGCACCTGCGTGGCGCCGACTTCGAGCTTGGGTCGGACCGGGTGCATGTCGTTCTGGAGGGGGCTCCGCGTGGAGTACTCCAGGGACTGCTCCTCGGCACGGGTCACGATGTGACCCGGGATCGTCATGCGGCCACCGCCGACGGCCACGTGGCCGTGGATGATGAGTTGGCGGGCCTGCTTCGGCGTCATCGCGAGGCCGCGGAGGTACGCCACCGTCTGGAGGCGGCGGGCGAGGACGGCTTCCACGTTCAAGGCGAGGATGTCGTCCAGGGTCGGCTCGTCGCCGAGGAACCCTTCGCGCTGGAGACGGCTCAGGAGGCCCTGGGTCTCGCGCTTCACCTGCGCATCGTCGAGACGCTGCTTGCCCACGAGGTCACGGGCCTGGCCACGGACCTTGCGGAGGTAGGAGCGTGCCTTCCAGACTTCGCGCTTGTTCTTGAGCCCGTACTTGCGCACGAGGTCGGATTCTTCCTTGATTCGAGAAGCCTGCCACGGGTGGGACGGCGTCTCATACTTCTTCCGAGAGAATTTTGGATCACCCATTCAAACCACCTCAGGCCTTCTTCTTCTGGACACCGAGGGTCAGACCGGTGCGTCCGTTGGATTTGGAGCGCTGGCCGCGCACCTTCTGGTTCGTCTCGTGGCGGATGCCGCGGTAGGAGCGGATCTTCTTGAGACGGTTCAGGTCGTCGCGGCGGCGTTGGTCGAGGTCGATGCCCAGGAAGTGGGTGTCGGCGCCGGTGTCAACGTCCTTCTGGCGGTTGAGCATCCAGGTGGGTACGACTTCCACGACCTTCTCGACGGCCTGGGCGAGTGCCAGGACCTCTTCGTCGGTGCAGTTGCCGATCTTCTTTCCGCGGGGGACCCCGGCGCTGTCAGCGACGAGGATGCCGGTGCGGATTCCGATGCCCTTGATGCGGTCGAGGGCGGCCATCACGGTGTACGTCCCGTCAAGGTCCGTCATCGCGATCCGCACGATGTATTTGAAGTCGTCCGCCGGCGCTTCCGCCGCGGAGTCCTGCTTCTTCTCTTTAGCCATGTAGAGTCCTCGATGCACACGCCCCCGTCGAAGACGATGGAGGAATGTGCGTTCTCCGTGAACACCGGGTCCCGGCGTGGGTGGCCTCGCCGGTGCGGGAGTAACGGGCGATGGCAGGACCTGTATAAAAAGCTGACCTCGGCGGGGCCCGGTCCACGTCGGGCGCACGGCGCCGCGCTGCGTCGAACGTGGAGTGATCACCGGGCAAGCGGCCAGCGGAATCTGGCCGTTCTTCTGGCAGGCTGCATCGCGCCGGGACCGTGAGGCGAGCCGTCGACTCGCGGCGCCATCGAGAACCCAAGGGAGGTCGTTGACGGGGCCCCCCACCGCCCGCACCCGGGTGGATCAGCGCTACCGATGACCGCCGCCGTTCGCCCGCCGGGAACAGCGGTGTCGTGCATGCAGGGATCGCTGGCCGGGGGCCTCAGGACCCTGATCGACGGGGCTCAAGGAAGATGGCAAGGTCTGACGGAGAGCGCAGCGGTGCCATCCATCGGGTGATGGCTGAAGAACAAGGGAATGTGGCATTCAGCGAAACCCCGGGCGGGGTGAAGGAAGGCGAAAGAAAGGAAAAATGGGGGGAGGGGGACCGGAGATCAGCCCCCCCTCCTCCCGCCCCGTGTGCCGGGCATCCGCCGTGTCGGGGCCGCTCCTCATTCTTGCCCGGCAACATGACGCGGCGGGCCTCGGAGCCCGCGTCAGCTACCGCTCCGGGGCCAAGGCGGATCGGCCGGCCAAGGCTTGCCACTCAGACGCGGCGGGCTCCGGGCTTGATCTCGCGGGCGGTCTGCCCGGCCTTCACTGCCGTCCAGATCGCGTACAACCCGGCCACGCCGACGAGGATGTAGATGATCCGCGTCACCAGCGTGAACGTGCCGAAGATGGCGGCCACGAGGTTGAAGTCAAACAGGCCAACGAGGCCCCAGTTCACGGCTCCTACGATCACGAGCACGAGCGCCGTGATATCCAACGCGTTCATTCGGTTCTCGACCATGGTCTGCCCATCGATCCGGCAATGGGAAAGGAGTTCTCGCCGGTTGAGCAATAACCGCATTCCCGTGCGCCGGGGCATTCCATGCCCAGCACGCCGCCGTCCGTCGACGACAGCGGGGGCGGGGCAGGGGCAGGGACAAGGGATGGCGGCAGGCGCGGCGCGTGCCCGGCGAATGACGTGTGAATCCGAGGGCCCCGGAAACGGAACAGTCCGGACCGTGCACGTCTGGAATCGCGTGAGACGCGGAGGCCGGGTCCATGCCGCGGATACCATTCGACTCGGTGCATGACTGAGTGGCGCCCGCGGCCGCCCGCCTCAGCGCCCATGACGCCGAGCCTCACGATGGCGCGGCGACCCGCTGGAATTTGTCGCGCGCATACGCGAGGAATGCGTCCGGCGTGAGGGGCGCGCCCGTGGCCTTTTCGACGAGTTCCCCCGTCCGGTACCGCTTCCCGTGCGTGTGGACGTTCTCGCGCAGCCATTCCCGGAGGGGCGCGAAGTCGCCGCGTCGGATGTTCTCGGTGAAGGGCCCGTTCGCCGCTTCGAACGCCCGGTACAACTGCGCCGC
Organism: Thermoplasmatota archaeon; assembly: GCA_041599855.1. GTDB lineage: Archaea > Thermoplasmatota > SW-10-69-26 > JACQPN01 > JAJPHT01 > JBFILE01. The sequence goes on along the minus strand of JBFILE010000008.1, from coordinate 9,260 downwards.
CAGCATGGACCCGAGGGAATACGTGGGGAAGTACCCGAATGCGCCGTGGCTCCAGTGGATGTCCTGGAGGCATCCGTGCGCATCGTCCGGCGGCGTGACCCCCAGGTAGGATTCCATGCGCTCATTCCATGCCGCGGGAATGTCCTCGATGGCGGTGCGGCCGGACACGATTCCCTCCTCCACCTCGAACCGCACGGCGATGTGCATGTGGTACGTGAGCTCGTCCGCTTCCACGCGGATGAGGCTCGGTTCGACGCGGTTTGCGGCGCGCCACGCATCGTGCGCCGTGACCTTGTCAAGGCGCCCCGGGAATGCGTCACGCAGGGCGGGGAGGAGGAATTCCATGAACGGCTCGGATCGTGCGACGTGGTTCTCCCAGAGGCGCGATTGGGATTCATGGACGCTGAGGTCGCGCGCGTCCCCGAGGGGCGTGCCGAAGTGCGCTTCCGGGAGGCCCAGGGTGTACAGGGAATGGCCGAATTCGTGGACCGTGCTGAGCAGGGCGCCGAGGGCATCGTTCACGTCGTACCGCGTCGTGATGCGCGCATCGTACCGGTTCCCGGTGCTGAACGGATGGGCACTCGGATCGAGCCTCCCGCGCGTCCAATCGTACCCGACGGCGTCGAGGACATGCTTCCCGAGCTTCTCCTGCCCGTCGATCGGCCACTCTCCCGTGAATACGGTGTCGGGGCCGGCCGCGCGGGTGGATTCCACGGCTGCATCCAGGATGGGTTTGAGTCCGTCACGGAGGGCGGCGAGGTTTGCGCGGGCATCCTCAAGGGGGATCCAGGGTTCGTAGTCTTCGAACAGGACCGCGTACGGGTCGCCCGACGGGTCGATCTTCGCGGCCATGTCCCGGCGCACGTCCACGATCTCGGAGAGGATCGGTGCAAAGGTTGCGAAGTCGCTCCTCTTCCGGGCCTCCACCCACTTCGGGAGCGCCCGCGATGTTGCCTTCGAGAGCCGCTCCACAAGGGCCCCGGGAACCTTCGTTGCGCGATCATACGAGTGGCGGGTCTCCCGCAGGAGCGCGCGGTGGACGTCGTCGGTTTCCTCCTTCTCGGCCGCGGCAAGCAGCTTCCCGACTTCCGGCGCTGTGAAGAGTTCGTGGCTCAACGTGGACAAGGTCGACAACTGGACGGCGCGCGCCTCCGTACCGCCCGAAGGCATGAACGTTTCCTGATCCCATTGAAGGGCGCCGGACGCTTCGCCGAGTGCGTGGATGCGTTTCAGGCGCGTCACGAGTTGATCGTAGGCGGAGGGCATGCGCGGCGCACCGTGGAGGACTTACTTCAAGGGAGCGGGAACGGGGCTGGGTGCCGGGGGGCGAAGGGGAAACCGGGGGAGGCGCGGGATGCCGCGGCAGCACGCAGAGGGTGCGTGGGTCCGGGCACGCTGCGGGCCCGAGCCGGTCGCAGGAGGGCCGCTGGCCCGACGGCGGTCGAGGCGCGTCGGCGGGGTTTTTACGGGAGCGGCCATTACCCGGCTTCACACGCGGGGATCACCTAGCCTGGCCAAAGGTGGCAGACTCAAGATCTGCTCTCGCAGGAGTTCGTCGGTTCAAATCCGGCTCCCCGCACTTTTCGGCGCCCAGTGGCGCAACCCATCGCCGCGAGCGGATCGTCCACGTCACCGCGGGAGGGGTGCCCACACCCGCGCCCCACTCAGCGCATTCACCGGATCCACGAGGCCATCCCCGTACGCCGGGTCCCACCCCTCGTCGCCGCGATCGAGGGCCGTCGCCCGCAAGACCTGCCGCAGCGCCAAGGCATCCAGGCTCGCATTCCGGCTCTTCATGAGCGCGGCAACGGCGGCAACGTGGGGCGCCGCCATGCTCGTGCCCGAATAGTAGGCGTTGCCGTCGCCGGGAACGGTCGAAAGCACGCTGACCCCGGGCGCGGCAATCTCGACCTCCGGGCCGCGGCACGAGAAGGACGCCACGTTGAGGTACCGGTCGACAGCGGCGACGGCCATCACTTCCGCGTACCGCGCCGGGAAGGTGACGCACCTGGATCCGGCGGGCCCGAAGTTTCCCGCGGCCGCGACGATGAGCGCGCCCTTGGCGGCGGCGTACGCCACGGCGTCCCGGAGGATGCCCACGTCCGCCGAGCAGTACAGGCTCAGGTTGATGATGTCGGCGCCGGCGTCTGCCGCTTCCCGGATGCCGGCTGCGAAGTCGCTGCAGTACCCGACATTGTTCCGGTCGAGGACGCGGATCACGAGGAGGCGGACGTCCGCCATGCCGGCGACGCCGATGGTGTTGTCCCGGGTGGCGGCGATGATGCCGGCGACATGGGTGCCGTGGCCGTTTTGATCATCAGGATCGCTGTCCCGGTCCACGTGATCGAAGCCGAAGGTGATGGCGGCGTCAACGAGGTCGGGGTGGCTCGCGTCGATCCCGCTGTCCACGATGGCGACGATGACGGCCCGGGACCCGTTCTCGATCTGCCACGCCTGCGGCATGCGGAGTTCCTGCGGACCCCATTGGTATCCGAATGATGGGTCCAGCGGAATGTTCGCGACGACCAGGTCGGCGGCGGCACGGGCGCGCGCGTCCGATTCCACGATGACGCCGGCGGATTCCGCGGCCCGCCGGAACGCCTCCACGTCGCGGACGGAGACCACCGCGTAGCCGAGGCCCGGTCCCGCCGCGTGGAGATGGCCGCCTGCCTGCCACGCCCATCCTTCGACATCTGCGCGGCGGATATGGGATTCGAGCGGGACCACGAGCCGGTGGGTCGCGGGAGTGACTGGCTCCTCGCTTGCGCCGGCCGGCACGAGGAGCGGCAGGCTGAGCATGAGAATGACGAAGCCTGCGATGGCGCGCTGGCGGTTCACCGGATTGCCTCCCGTACAGGGAGGGAGTCGCCCGCGTCTTAATGATTAGCCGACGAAGCCGCTCAGGAGCGTGAGGGCGAGGGAGATGGCGGTGAGCGCGCAGAGGCCGCAGAAGAGGAGCCCGCGTTCGCCCAGCTTCCCGCCCGTCAAGGTGCCGATCATGAAGGACCGGTGGGTCGCGCCCGTTCAAGTGTGTTTCGGAACACGGACGGCGGGTCGCCCGCGCCGCGCCGCGGCAGGCTGCCGAAACCCCGGGGACTCACATGCACGAGGTCGCACGCCGCCTGCCGACCCTCAAGGCCTCGCGTGGCAGCATGCATACGCCCGAGGTCGCACGTGGCAGCATGGCAGAGGCATGGCGACGCGCATCCCAGCACACCCGCCCACGAGTGCACCCGCCTCCGGATGCAGGCCCGCTCAGGCTCGTCGCAGGATGTGCACGTCGCCCGCGTTCACCGTGACGCGGCCGTCCGCGGTCTCGAGGACGAGGGCGCCCGTACCATCCACCTCGACGGCGCGCCCGCGAACGGACAGGTCCGCCGCCTCCACGTCCGACCCGAGGGTGATGGAAAGTTGCCGCCACTCGGCAAGGAGCGCGTCATCATTCCCTTGCTCGAAGGCCCGGTAACGGGATTCGATGGCGCGGAGGAGGGGGTCCAGGATATCCGCCACCGTGAACGGCCGGAACGCAGCCTCCGTGAGACTGATGCCGATGGGCGGCACGCCATCCGGCCCCACGTTGACGCCGATGCCGACAATGACGTGGGGAGCGACACCGGGTGCCGCTTGGCGGCCCTCCATGAGGATCCCGGCGAGTTTGCGGCCTCGGACGAGCACATCGTTCGGCCACTTCACGCCCGCGTCCGCACCATACGAGATGGCGAGATCCGCGATCGCGCTGCCGATGACCAGCGGGAGGAGGCCCCAGCGCGCGGGTTCGCGGGTGGGCCGGAGAATCAGGCTCATGGCGAGGGCCCCATCGGGAGTCACCCAAGCGCGACCGGACCGGCCACGACCGGCCAGTTGCCGGTCCGCAATGACGATCGTCCCTTCTGCCATCCCGACGTCCGCGAGTTCACGGGCGTCATCCATGGTCGACCCGGTGACCGGCAACTGGATCCGCGGGCGGCCGAGACGCATGACGCTGGAGACGACCGGCCGCCGCCATAAGCGTTGGCAACCGGGTCTCTCAGACTGCCGCGGCGGCCGTGCAGGACCGGGCTTCGCGCCCAAGCGGGAGACCATCACACGAACGGGGGCCAGCCAAGGCGGGTACAACCGCGCGAAAAAAAAGGGGTGCCGGGCCGCGGGGCGACCCGGTTGGTCTTGGCGGATCGCCTACTCGGATTCGACATCCGCCTTGGGGTTGCGCGAGGGCATGGATACCGCGGCCATCGGATTCTGGTCGCGGAAGTAGTCCTCCAACGCTTCAGCCACTGTGGCCGAGATCTGCTTCCCGGACAGGACCTTGATCGAATGGAGGCGAACATGGTACCTGATCGGCAACTTCACCTTCACCTCCTTGATACGGCTCAGTGGCGTTTCATCAGTTTTCGGTTGCACTATCGTTTCCCCCCCAACCCCGGTAGACGACTGTTGACCGCCTGCCAGGCTGGTCTTGAACGCTTCGTGGAGCAGTACTTGAACGTATCGGGAGAGCCCCTTGGGTTGACGGATTCCATCCGATAAAAATACAGTTGAGCTGGATTTGTACTCCACTAATCGATCGTCAACCGTCAATCCGCCGAGCAACTACGGATTCATCAAACACGGTGGGCGAGCCGGTTGGCGCCCGGGAAAAAAAATCGGACCATCCTGCCACGCTTGCGCGGACCCCAGCAGGATGATGGCCGAGCGCGGCAGTCACGCGTGACGACTGAAATACTGGTCAAGCGCTTCCGCAACGCACGATGAGATTGGTTGACCGGTGATGAGTTTCCGCGAATGGAGCTGGATATGCAACCCCACGGGAATCTTCACCTTCACTTCCTTTTCACGATCGAGTTCGGGTCGTTGGGATCGGATCATCATGTTGCGTTTCCCCCAATGAGCGTCAACACACAGGTTGACACTCAGCAGAACGTTCGTTGAGGACCTATTAAGACATTCGGGGAATTGACCTCCATGCAGGGTGGAAGCGTCCGACCCCGCACGCCAATCCTGCCGAAGGGGGCATCCGGGCCGCAGCGGAGCCCGCGGCCGCACCCTCAGGGCGCGCGCCGGTACCACCGCCGGTTCAGACGCCACCGACCACGTACGCGGTGAAGATCTTCTGTTCGGCGGAGGTCAGGTTCTTGTGGATGGCGTTCGCGCTGATGCCCAAGGTCTTCGCCACACCTTCGAGCGTGCATGACCGCGGGGTCCGGTAGTACCCGAGCGCATGCGCAATCTTGAGGACCTCCTCCTGCCGCGGCGTCAACTTCTCGGGACCCACCCCCACCTTCCCGTCGGCACCATCCAGCTCCCGCACGCCGCCCACTTCGTACTCGGCCCAGCCGGCGTCCCGGGCGGCACCTTCCACCCGGGCGCGGATGACACTCAAAGATGATTGTCCGCACGTGATGATCTTGATCGAGATCCAACCATCCTCGACACATGTGGGTTTGACGATCACGTCGCGTCCAAGCGCGAGGGCCAATCGGGGGAACGGGTTCGGGTGGCCGGCCCAATCGGCCGTGGTCGGGACGGTCGTGGTGAGCCGCATGGTGGCATGGGACGCATCGCGGGCCACCACGTCCACGCGGTTCGTGCCGGCCACGTTCCGCAGATCCGCGATGAGCCGATCCTGATCTGCGGCCGACGCCACGACCACAAGGACCGCGTTCGCCTCCTCGGTGCGGCCGTCGGTGTAGCCGGACTGGTAGATGATGCGGACGGCAGGGTTGTCGCCCGTGAATCGGGCCGGGATGAACGAAGGCCACCGGACACGGAGGCAGATTTCCACGACCATCGGAGAGCTCAGGTTCGCAAGGTGCCCCCAGCCCAACCCCCTCCGCCGAGGACCGTGTGCCGCAATGGTCGTGGGATCGATGTGGGCGTTGACCAGGATCTGCTCGATCCGCTTCAGCTTCTTGTGAACAGGCGACACGCTTAGGCCCACGTGCCGGGCGATGGAATCGAGATTGCACCCCTTGGGCGACGAATAGTAGCCCAGCGACAACGCGAGCCTCAGCAGGGTTTCCTGATCCGGGTTCAGCACGCGCCGGAGAAGGTCGGCGTACCGTCGCCCGTCCATCTCGTTGATGCGGACGATGCGCATGCGGTCCCAGTCCTCGCCCGCTTCGCGTTGCACCCGCTGGATGTTGAGCAGCACGCGCTTCGCATCGATGCCGCCGACGACCAGCATGCGGGCCCGCAGGACGCCGGCTTCGACAATGCAGGATTCCACGTGCGCATCCCCGTCGAACGCATCAAGGACGTGGTCGAGGGCGAGGGGCGTGGCCCGACTTCCCGAGTGCCGCAGCACCTGGATGATCGAGGCATCGGCACTTTCCCCGAGGACTTCCATCTGGTCGAACGACCGACTCAACCGGAGACCGTTGATGAAGCCGGATGCGTCATCACGCGATGCATGAAGCGTGAAGCTGGATTTCATCCCGGAATCGGGACCCCGCGAATACTCGTGGAAGACCAGTCGTGACCCCTTGGTTTCACCGGTAAATCGGCAACCTGGGAACGCCTGATCCACAACTTCGAACACAACCTCCGTCAGGGCCATCCCCTATGCCAATTCGCCACACGTCAGGTTGAGATATAAAGTTTCCATACGATCGGAATAATCAACCCCCCGGCTACTGCATGGCAGGCATGACCATTTTGTTGGCACCAACCCATCGTTTGTCTTAATACATGTAATACAATATGTTGCATTTGCTTGTTTACTGGATCTTGGCATTCTACGAGCGCCACACATACCCGGTTAGCAACTCAATCATTGCACATCTGGGCATTCCAGTTTGGGATCCCCGGATCGCAGCAGGTGCCAACCCCGACACGTCCCAGGCGGGTTGACCCTGACCGACGGCATTCAATAGGCGCGCCCGCGTTCGCGGCGCGTGCTTCGGTTCGAGGGCATCGTCAAGCGGTACGGCCGCGCCAAGGCCCTCGACGAGGTCAGCCTGCACCTCGCCGGTGGAGAAGTCGTCCTGCTCACCGGCGCCAACGGCGCCGGCAAGACCACCCTGCTTCGCATGGCTGCCACCCTCGACCGCCCGCAGGCCGGGCACGTCCGCATCGCCGGGATCGACCCGCGTGACGACGGCGCAGCCGCCCGCGCCCGGATCGGGTTCGTCTCCCACGACCCCGGCCTCTACGATGAGTTGACCCTTCGCGAGAATCTTCTGTTCTTCGCAGGATTCCACCTGAACACCAGGGCCGCGGAGGACGCCGTGGATGCGGCCCTCGAAATCGTGGGATTGACCGACGTCCGGGACCGGAAGGCCCGCGCCGTCAGCCGCGGCATGAAGCAGCGCGCAGCCATAGCCCGCGCCATCGCCCACCGCCCCGACCTGCTGCTCATGGACGAACCGGACGCCGCCCTGGACGCCGACAGCCGCCAGCGGCTCGGCGCCGCCATGGCCCGCGCTGCCGACGATGGCGCCGCCATCCTGTTCTCCTCCCACGACCCGGACCGATGGCGCGCCGCCGTCACCCGGGAGATCACCCTCGAACGCGGCCGCATCGTGGCGCCCGCCGCCCACGAACCGGAGGCCGGGCCGTGAAGGCCATCCTCCGCCTCGCCGCGAAGGACCTCCGCAGCGAGATGCGCGGCCGCGAGGTCTCGACGGCGATGATCGTGCTCGCGTTCCTCGGCGGCATCGTGGGCGCCTTCGCCATGGGCAATGACGCCGGCGCTGACGGGACCGCAACGGTGCTGTGGATCACGGTCGCGTTCGCCACCATGCTCGGGGTCGCCCGCGCCACCGCGGCCGAAGTGGACCGCGGCACGTGGGACGTGCTCCTCAGCCTGCCCATCGACCGGGGTCAGATCTTCGTTGCGAAGACGGTCGCCAATGCCGTCCTCGTGCTCGTGTCCGCGGCCGTCGTCATCCCGACATTCTGGGCGTTCGGCGGCCCCCTCCCCGACACCGCGAGCCTCGCGCGTCTTGCGCCCGTCCTGATCCTCGCGGTCATCGGCCTCTCGATGATGACCACGGTCATCGGCGTCATCGCGCTCCAGACCCGCGGCCGCGAAGCCCTCGTCCCCGTGCTCCTTGCGCCGGTCCTCGCACCGCTCCTGTTCACCGCAGTCTCCGCGAGCATCCGCGCCCTCGACGGGGCCGCGTTCAGCGCCCTCCGGGGCGAGCTAACCTTGATGGCAGGGTATGACATCGCTTTCTTCGCCCTTGCGTGGTTGCTCTTCGAGCGCGCCGTGGAGGCATGACTTCCATCCGGTCCGGAAAGGGGTATTCTTGACAGCTCGCGCTCGCTTCACGCTCACGGCACTCGCCCTCGCGTCCATTCTCGTCCTCATCGTCCTTGCGATGCGCGCGGGCCCGGCCGCCGGCTTCAACGCGCCGCTCACCCAACGCATCTTCTACTTCCACGTGCCCCTTGCGTGGGCCGCGTACGTCGCGTTCGCCACAACCGCCTTCGCGTCCGGCCACTACCTCTACCGCGAGAACCCGGTCGCGGACCGCATCGCCCTCGCGTCGGTCGAGGTGGGCACGGTCTTCGCCACCCTCGCGCTCGTCACCGGCCTCCTCTGGAGCCGCGTCGAGTTCGGCGCATCCTACTCACCGTTCTCCGACCCCAAGGTGGTGTCCCTCGTGGTCGTCCTGCTGGGGTACGTCGCCTACCTGACCCTCCGGAGCGGCATCGAGGAACTTGGGAAACGCCGACGCCTCGCTGCCGTCTTCGGCCTCCTCGCCGTCATCGGCATCCCCGTGAGCTACTTCGCAAGCCGCCTCAGCGTCCACCCCGAGTTCGCGCGGGAAGGCTCGGGAATCGCCGGGAACCTCCTCGCCATCATGCTCTACGGCACCGTCGCATTCACCCTCCTCTTCGCCGCATTCGTGTGGATGCGCGTCGACCTCGAAACCCTCCGCGAACGCGCGGACCTCCTCACCCAAGGTGATTCCCCATGACCGAAGACCTGACCACATTCCTTCTCGCATTCGGTTCCGTCTGGGTCGGCATCGCGGCCTACGTTCTCTACCTGCACAAGCTCCAGCTCGGTCTCGACAGGACCCTTCGTGAACTGGAAGGCAAGCGGTGAGCCGTCCCCGGGAATCCCGTCCGACACTTGGGATCACCCACCGTGCCAACGGAACGAGACTCGTCCAGGAAGGGGTCATCATTCGGGGAGGCGAGGCGGGTGGCGGGGGGCAGTGCAGGTCGACTTGACGTGGGCAAGCCCACGTCGGTGTGCTCGGATCCGCGTCGCGGATCCTGCGGCGCTCCGACGTGGCCACCGCCACGTC
>JBFILE010000007.1:0-27141 GCA_041599855.1 Thermoplasmatota archaeon | reverse complement strand
TCCGGGTTCACGAGCATGCCGTGGGAGACGTCCGGCTCGCCGTGGTGGCGCTGACCCGCAAATGAAGGGGCCTCATTGCGGCGGAATATCCGCGTGTACAGGGGTGTGACGTGTTGACTAGGACGCGCACGCCCCCGTTTGCCTTTTATATGGGAACGGTATTGTAGGCTCGCTCCCGGGCACCCGGGACGCCTCGGAACACCTCGGTGATCCGCGACCACGCAAGGGCCCCTGGTCTAGTCGGTTATGACGCTTCCTTGACATGGAAGAGGTCGCCAGTTCGAATCTGGCGGGGCCCACTCCCTTGCGCGTCCTGTGCAACGGGAACCGCACATCTGCCATGGAGGTGGACGTGCATCATTCGCTGGGCCGGTAGATCAGTTGGAAGATCGCTCCCTTGGCATGGGAGAGGCCGCGAGTTCAAATCTCGCCCGGTCCACTTCTTGAGTCGCGAGCTTTGACTCGCGGCTCTTCTAGATGCGCTGAACCAAGCGTAGCTTCGTTCGCGGCTCAACGAGCTTCGCTCGGCGTCCGAGAGGCCGCGGGTTCAGTTCTCGCCCGTCCCATGAGGGGGGTCGCCAGCGATCTACGATGCATCGCCCTCCATCGCCGGGTGTGTTCAACCCGCACCCTTTCCATTCCCGGCCCGGTTGCCGGATTCGGGCCGATCATGGTCATTGCGTCTAGGGAGCGTCCGACTGGGGGGTTGCGTCGGTGGCGTCGACGGCGTCACGGAAACGGATCGTGACGTGTCGGCAGCATGCCAGCCGGACTCTGCGAGTTCTAGGAGGTGTCGGGCGATCGAACCGGATTGGATCACGATTGCCACATCATGTCCCTTCCATGGGTTCTCATTGTCCGCCGGGCACGTGACAAGCACCGCAATCGTCCCGTCGATGACGAGGAGGGCGGCCCCGGTTGCCGGGGAATGGAGCGCTGTTCTTGTGCGCACCTCGGCTTCCTTGATGAGTGCGGTAAAGCCTTGGGATTGTCGGACATGGTCCTCCAAAAGGATGCGCAGGCGGACGCCGCGCATCCCGGCTTTTGTCCATGCGCGCTCGAAGTGTCGGGCGTGGTTCGCAAGGTAGTCGCTGGCAAGGATCAGGATCGCATCCGTGCGGGCGTCCTGAAGGACATTCAGCAGGCATTCCTCGGCGTGGGCGCGTCCGTGTGCTTCCAGGAAGGATGCCCGCGGCTTTGGGGCGGGTGCCGCTTGGATCGCAAATGCGGCTTCAAGTGCCTCGCGCTCCGAATCCAGCCGGGCGACGGCTTCCGCGTGGTGTCGTCGCGTGGCATCGAGAAACGTGCCGATGGGGACGGGCTCGAAGCGCTTCGGGGTCACCGGGTGCGCAATCACGAGGCCGCTCTGGTTCATGTGGTCGAGCACGCGGTAGATCTTGCTCGTCGGCACCCGGGAGATCCGGGAGATGTCACTTGCCGAGCCTTCCCCCATTGCAAGGAGCGCAAGGTAGACGCGGGCGGATGTCTCCGTCATCCCGAGCTTTCGAAGCGTTTCCACACTGTGCCGGTGCGTGCTCACGTCAATTCCCCCAAGATGCAGCGTTGGACGACGGTATAGGGCCTCGCCTTTACATGGATGGGGTGCGGGGGCTCAAGGCGGGTGTGTCGGCCAACCAGCCGTGGCGGCCTGCCGGCGCCTTAAGGACGGTACGAACCCAGTACGGCATATGCCGGATGTCCGGTTTGACCGGGGCTGGGATTCATGGGATGGGTCGGTCCGGGCCGGGAAGACCCATCGCGAGATCCTGGGGACCACCAGCGACCCCGACCTCGTGTCACTTCTGGCCTCCACCCGAGGCCATTTCCGGAGTGTCGACCGGAATGTGGTGGCGACCGAGCTCCTGAACCGGATCCGGCGTCACGAGCACCTGGCGTCACATGCCGGCGAGGGCCGTCTCGCCGTATGGGAATCCGCAATGGCCACGGAGGACCGCTGCTTCGAATCACGGGAACGGATTCGCCTGGCAAGACAACTCGCCCACCATACCCGGATCATCGTCCGCGCATCCCGCCGGCGCGTCGCGATGGCACGTCGCGAGCCTCCCGATTCCGGCCTGGAGGGGCCCTTCCGCGAGGTGGATGCGCCCTGACTGCGTTGATGATGAAAGCCTATAATGCGGTCCTTGGGCCTTGTCTCCTTGTGACCGCGCGCGCCATCGAGTCCGTCGTATCGCTCACATGCGAAGAACTGGGCATGCCTGTGCCGCCGCAGCGCGTCGGCATCCGCTTTCTCAGGGCACGGAATCGCTGGACGGTGCTTGTGCGTTGGACCGAGGATGAATGCTCGGGAATTGAACGTTGGGCCACTTCCCTGGATGGGATGCGGTCGGTCCATCTTGCGGCATCGTCGCGGATCATCCGCCTGGAAACCGACAAGCTGCCCATGGCCGCCAACGATCGCTTCCGTGATCTCGAACCGAAGGATGTGATCCTGAAACCGGACGGCGGGGCGATCATCCGCGTCCTGGGGCCTCCTGAAGCGGTCGCAGCACTCATTCATCATGCAACCCGAGGGTCGAAGGAAGGATCGCTGCAACGTGTGCGTCCGACAGACGTGTTCGCGGACCACGCGACAGCAGGCGGCCTCCTCACCGACGTCCAGTTCGCCACACTCGAAGCTGCCGTGCGCATCGGCTACTACGAGATTCCCCGACCGGTCGGTCTCAGCGACCTTGCACGGGAACTCGATGTGAGCAAGGCCGCCGTCGGGGAACGCCTGCGCCGCGCGGAAGCCAAGCTTGTCCACACATTCATGGACGCGGTGCGGAACGGAGGGCATCAACGGGACATGCCCGTATGGGCGGTCCATGGTGCCGGCGAGGACCTTCAGGGGGAATGGATGCATGAGTAGGAAGACGGAAAAGGACCCGCAGTCCACGTCCACGCGGGCATCGAAAACCTCCAAGGCGACCGACACCCGGCAATCCGGATCCGGGACGGGGTCCGCCACCCCGAAATCGAAAGGCCTCATCATGATCGGGGCAAGCGCGGGGGGGTTGGCGAGCCTTCAATCCCTCGTCAAGGAACTCCCTGCGGACCTTGCCTGGCCGGTGGTCGTCTACCAGCACATGGATCCGCAGTACGGATCCCATCTCGCGGAAATCCTGCAACGCGGCGCGAAGGTCACGGTCCGCGCGGCCCGCCATCGGGATTCCCTGGAACCGGGAGTGATCCTCATCGGACCGCCGGATGCGGCGCCCCGCATCAGTGACGATGGACACCTCCTGCTTGATCACCCGGTCGAGCGGTCGCGGGACCCCATCAACGGCATCTTCCGGACCGGCGCGCAGGTCTTCGGGGAGAATGCCGTGGCCGTCATCCTGTCCGGAACCGGGAGCGACGGGTCCGCGGGGGCCATTGCGGTCTGGAAGGCCGGTGGCGTCGTGATCGCCGAAAGCGACCGCACCGCAGAGCACCCCGGGATGCCCCGGTCCGCACGACGTTCCGGGGCCGTTGATTTCGTGCGCCCGTCGTCCGAGATCCCTGCCATGGTGGCGAGCATCGCTGAAGGCACACTGGAGCGGGAACCCGCCGCGGACGACGCGTACAAGCGCATTCTTGATCTCGTTCGGGAACAGCGTGGAACGCGATTCGACGAGTATCGTACGCCCACGATCCGTCGGCGACTCCACAAGCGCATGTTGGCACGCAACGTCAGTGCGGCCGAGGACTACATCGAGATCCTTGAGCGGGAGCCGGAGGAGATCGACGCCCTCTTCGACACGATCCTGATCAACGTCACCGAGTTCTTCCGGGATGAGGAAGCGTGGGAGAAACTCGAAAGCAATGTCCTCCCCACGATCGTCCAGGATCGCGATTCCGCGCACGAGGTGCGGGTGTGGTGCGCCGGATGTTCGACCGGCGAGGAGGCGTACAGCATCGCCATGCTGCTTGCGGAACAATTCGGGAACGGGGTCGACATGCCGAGCGTGAAGATCTTCGCGACGGACATCGACGAGGATGCCCTCGCATTCGCCCGAAAGGGCGTTTACGACGAGGCTCGTGTGGCCAGCGTGAGTCCCGAACGGCTGGAGCGCTTCTTCGTGAAGCGCAATGGCGGCTATGAGATCTCGAAGGAACTCCGTCGCCTCGTCATCTTCGGCGTCCATGACCTCACGAAGGATCCGCCCATTGCTCGACTCGACCTGCTCATCTGCAGGAACGTGCTCATCTATTTCGAGGTGGAACTCCAGCGACGGCTCCTCGGGATCTTCTGGTATTCGCTCCGGGGGGACGGATGCCTGTTCCTTGGCCGAAGCGAGGCCGTTGCCAACGACAGCGCCTCATTCGAGGCGGTCGACCGTCGGCTGCGCATCTTCCGTCACCATGGCCAGGCCGGGGGCAACACCCCCGCGATCGCGTACCGGGGGCCCAGCCACCATCCGGCTGAACACAAGCGCTTGGCGGCGCCTGATGAATCGATCGCATCCATCCTGAACGAGCATCTCCTCGATCGGGCGAATGTGGTCGTGATGCTTGCGGATGCCCACCTTGGACTCCTCTTCTGGAACCGGTACTCGCGGGCCGTGCTCGGAGCGTCCGACCTGGACGACGGCACGTTGTCGGAAATCTTTCCCAGCATCAAGGGCGCGCCCATCGAATCGGCAATCATGCGGACCGGTTCCACGGGTGCGCGAAGCCACGTGAGCGCCATGGAAGTCCGGGTCAGGGGACGTCGCATGTTCCTCGACTTCACCATTGATCCCGTCACCCTGCCATCCGGCGAATCCGGCATGCTCATCGTGGGCCAGGATGCGTCGGGCCGGGAGGAGGCGCGGGAAGCGCTGAAGGAGCGCAGCACCATCCTCCAGGAAACCATCGAGCAACTCCAGAGCACGAACGAGGAACTGCAGAGTGCGAACGAGGAACTTGAGACGGCCAACGAGGAACTGCAGAGTTCGAACGAGGAGCTCACGACCTTGAACGAGGAGATCGCGAGCACGAACGAGGAACTCGAGACCACGAACGAGGAACTCCAGAGCACGAACGAGGAACTCGCGGCCGTGAACGAGGAACTGGAGCATCGGAGTTCGGACGTGGAGCACATCTCGCATCTCCTGCGGAGCGTGGTGGATGCATCCTCGAACGCGGTCGTCGTATGTGATGGGAACGAGGACGTCATCATCTGGAACTCGAACGCGACCGACCTTTTCGGGGTCCGCGAGGAGGTCGCCCTGGGCAGGAACCTGTTTTCCGTGGACTTCCAGATGCCGGTCCGACCCATTCGTGAACTCATGCACGAAGCCCGGGATGCGGACACCCGGATCGCAGCGCGGACGGTTACGTTCCCGGATGCGCGCAAGGAGGAGCGCCAAGTCGAAATCCTCGTGCGGGCCTTGGCCGGGATCGATCAATCGCCCAAGGGCTGGATCATCTCATGGCGGGACTCGTCGGAGGAACTCCATGCGCAACGCGTCGCGACAGCCGCAAGTGCCCGTGTCGATGCGTTGCTCCTCGGAACGGATGAAGCGATCCTCGTCATCGGGACGGACGGATCCATCGAGGACGCGTCCGCGTCCGCCCGCCGTCTCCTCCACGTGCCGGATGGCCAGAGCCTGCCCAGCAAGCTTTGGACAATGACCTCGGACCCGGATACGGCGCTCCGCCTCCGGGGCGCACTCAGCCAGTACCTCGCCGGCGAGGAAGCCGTGGGAGACTCATCGAACGACATTGAGGTCCAGATCAAGGGAGGGCCACCGGTCCGCGCTTCCTTCCTCCGCGTCGATGCTCCCGATCAGGCCCCCCTTGTCCGGTTGTTCATGAGCGGTGAGAGTCCCGAAGCGAATGAAGGGCGGTGACGGTGGGCCGTTGGGGGCACGGCAACCTGTTGGTGGGGTCATGGCCCATGGGCATGCGCCCGGCTTCGGGAACCATCGGCTCCGGCCATCCCGCCCGAGACGCCTGGCGAAGTCAGCCGCGACTTGATCAAGTGCGGGAATGCAGGGGCGCGCCGTGGCGCGGTCGCACGGGGACGATTCCAAGGGTTCTTGATTCCGCCCCCGGTCCGGGAGCCATGGCCAAGGTGGTCTTCCTCCGCGGGGTGAACGTCGGCGGGCACAAACGCTTCCGATCCAGGGACGTGGTGGATGCGCTCGCCGACCTCGATGTCGATGCCATTGGTGCGGCGGGAACATTCATCGTCCGGGCCCCTGTCGATGCCGTGAGCCTTCGTGGCCGAATCGTTGCCCACCTTGGTTTCGACACGTCCGTCCTCATCATGTCCTCGGACGTGGTCCTCGGCGCCCACGCCCGGGCACCCTTCGGGAATGATGGCGGACTTCCAGACGTGAAGCGGTACCTGAGCATCCTCGACGCGCCCCCTCGAACCCGGCCCGACCTCCCTGTCGACCGACCGGCTGAAGGCGATTGGCAGGTCCGGATCACTGCGGTGAAGGATCGCTTCGCCTTCTCGGTGCGGCGTCCGACGGCCGCCGGCCGATTCTACCCGAACGAAGTCGTGGAGCGGGTCCTTGGGGTGGGTGCGACCACCCGGGATTGGAACACGGTCGATCGGATCGCAGCGAAGCTCTGATTTCCCCCCACCCCTGTCATGGGTCAGGGTCGTCGGTTGACGATCCTTCGGGCCGCGAACCCGACCGCAGACAACGTTGTCAGGAACATGGCTCCACCGATCCCGGGTACGTCCGACCCGGTTCCCGCGACCTCCGGCGTCTTCGCATCATCGGCCGTGGATGAACGCCGGATGCCGAACGAGTCGAGCACGGTTCCATCCAGCCGGATGGCTTTCGCGTCGATGCGGTCCATGGAGACGTCAAGGACCATCACCTGGAACGTGGCGTTCCGGAATGCACTCCACTCCGGCTGCGGCTCCGCGAGGTTCCGGTACAGGCCACGGCCGCCGCCTCCGCTCACCGCGTATACAACGCCCGCGCCTTCCACGGATTCATTCGTCCGCGCCGCCACACGGCCGCCGTTCGCAAGGGGCCACGAGCGCTCGTAGTGATGGTCATGGCCGGCGAGCACGAGGTCCGCACCGCCCGCTTCGAGAACCGACTCCAGGTCCGCCCGCACCGCTTCATCGGAGCCGTGGGAGTCGTTCGACGAGTACATGGCATGGTGGAAGAACACGATGGTCCATGCGTCCGGACGCTCCGCGAGTGCGCGGACGAGGAAGGCGCGTTGCGCGTCCTTGTCCGTCATGTACTCCGGCGTCGATTCGTCCGCGTTGTACGCCATCGTGTCGAGGCTGATGACGCGGAGCGGGCCCCAGTCGAACGCGTAGTACCGCGTGTCGCCGTTGGGGAGGACGAAACGGTCCCGGTAGAATCCGCCATCGAGGCAACTCCGGGGAGTCCGGGTCGGGAGGCCCTGCATGTTGTTCGTGCCGGATGAGAAGCATTCCGTGTCGTGGTTCCCGGGGGCCGGCATCCACGGGACCCGGGCCGCGACGGGCTCGATGAGGTCGAACCAGTCGTCCCACAAGGACAGGTCCTCGTCCCCGTAGGCGAGGTCGCCGCCGATGAGGACAAGTCCCGGGTTCAGCGCGGCGATCCGGTCCATCATGGGGATGGCTTCCTCGGTGGTGGAGTGGTCGGCCAGGAACACGATGCGCAGGGAATCGTTCGCGCGCGGCACCGCCGCAAGGGGGAACGTGCGGTCTCCCACCGTGTACGCGGTCGCGTCCGCGGGGATGCGTGCGGTCCACGCGGTGGTTCCGGTGCGCCCCTTGGTCTGCCGCTGGAGGTCCGCGTCGTGAACCGTGCGCGGGCGCTCCGTGGGTGCGATGGATCCCTCGCCTCCGGGCGAGTCCCAGGATACCCGGGGCGGGGTATCTGCCGGGGTCGGTTGGGTGAACGTCACGGCCCACGAGTCACCCATCCATGACAGGTGGATCTGCTCGGCAGGCGCCGCGGCCACCACGGGCAATGCCCACGGCACCGCAACCAACGCGAGGATCAGACCGGGGGTGATGGCGGCGTGGAGGGAACGGGGCCGCGGGGACTTGTGCACAGGACTCGGAAGGGCGGCGGGGTCTTCAGGGTGGCGGTGGTGCCAGCGGGCGGCCCGGACCCGCTCGCGACCACCCCGTTTTCGTCCCCTGCCGCAGGCGGCTCACGGGAACGAGACGACGGCGTTGCCCGTGCGCCCGCTCCACACCGTGAACCATCCCGGCGTGCCATTGGTGAACGCGACGCGCTCCACCACGTCGTCGAAGCCGTCACCGTCGACGTCGCCGCGCAGCGGAATGACGGGATTGAAGGCGCTGGATCCCGGGGTGAATGACCGCGTCCATGTGGGGGCGAGCGTGCGGCCATTCAGGATCGAGAAACCCTGGGCGTCGACGGCAAGGAGATCATCGCCTGGAACGGCGTCCGTATTCCCTGCGCCCCGCGGGCCTAACGTGGCCGTGGCAGCGGCAACAATCGGTGCCCCTGTTCTGCCCGAGTGGATGGCGACCTGGATCACGCTCCCGGGTGAACAGGGGCCGGTGGTCACGGAATAGTCGTCGACTCCGTCCGAGTCCATGTCGCCGCGTGTGAATGACAGGGTTGCTCCGCAGCCGGGGCTCGGCCCGGATGCCGGGAACGTTTCGTGGTGGAGGTCGCGTCCGTCACGACCATTGATCGCCGTGAACGCGCGCTCGTTCGGACCTCCCGAGGTGATGGCGAAGGTGTCGATCACGCCGTCGTGGTTGGCATCGTCCACGTCCAGCGACCGCGTGGAGGCCGGGAAGGTCCGTGTCCACCGGATGGCTCCGGTCGTGCCATCCATGTGCATGTAGGTGATGCCCGACTCGTCGTCGTTCGTGACAACCATGATGTCGCGGGCGGTGCCGGGCGTGTCGACGGTCCATACCGGTGTACAAGCGCCCTGGCACGCCGTCCTGTAGGCCGACCATGGGGTGGTCCAGAAGGGCGTGAACCGGAGTCCGTCAACGGCGGCGAGGTGGCCCGCGACCTGTCCCGTTCCCGGTACGGCGACGGGCGAATCGAGGTTCAGGATGAAGAGGTCCGCGCCGCCGTTTCCGTCCACATCGCCCGCGGGTTGCACATCCGGGTACCCCACGAAGGGGCCGATGCGGGCGTCCGCGATCCGGGAACCGTTCCGGCCACTCAGGACCTCGACTACGAGGACGTTGATGCCGGATGCGCCGGAGACGGACGAAACCACGACATCCGTCGCGCCGTCCTGGTCATGGTCGCCCGATATCCGCGCGAAGATCCGATCGTACGGCGTGTCGGGATGGCTCGTGAATGTCCGCGTCCAGATCGGGATCCCGGTGTTGCCCGCGAGGGGCGTGACGGTCAGGGTCAAGGGAATCGACGGGTCGCACGAAGCATAGCGGCAAGGATCGTCCCGCGTTGATTCCAGCGTGAGGAAATCCGCCAATCCGTCGCCATCCAGATCGCCTTCCGGGAGGACGAACGCGTCCGAATGCCAAAGGGTCACACCGTTCGCATCCACAAGGTCGAAGGCCATCCGGAAGGGCGATGTGGACAGGGTTCCGCGGACCAGGTCAACGCGGCCGTCGCCCGTGACATCTCCTGCCGGAAGAACGAACGCGAATCCGTTGTGCGACGCGCTCGCGGCGTTCGACATTTCAAGGGACAGCGCCTGGATGTGGGGCGCCCATGCCGTGTCGGCGGCGGCCTGGGCCATCCAGTCCTCGAACAGGACCTTCGACGGGTCAAGGGACGTGGGTGCGGGAAGTTCCGGGGCCCGCGGCAGATCCGCGCTGAGAGCCTCCTGGCTTTGGGCGATGCCGGGAACGAACAGGATGCAGGCGATGATGATGGCGGCGATGCGACCGGATGCCGGGTGATTCACGCGTGATCTCTCCTCGACGAAGCGTCGATGATGCGCCGAGAAGGTTCACTGCCTTGGGCTTTGTTTCAGTTAGACATGACGGTGCGAATGGCGGTCTTGGCGCGGGCCATGCGGGGGTCCGAGGCCAGCGCAGGCCACCGACCCGCACGCTGCGGGGGCGGGCGTTCCCCCACCTTCCCGACAGCAGGGTTCCGCGGCTGTGGCTCGCCAGGGTCCACCCGATCCGGAGGCCGGTCCGGTCACCACCGGGGAATCGTCCACCGCTCGCCCGCATCCCTTGCGGCTGCGGCTTCGTCGAGGAGCCTGGCAACCCGTTGCATCACGTCGTCCGCAATGCGGCGCGCATCGTCACGCGAGCCCGGCTTGCCCTCGTAGGTGACGGGTTCACCGATGTTCATGTAGACCGGCTGCCGCACATCCGGCAATTTCCGCTCCCGGGGCCAGAAGCGGTCCGTGAGGAGGGCGACGGGAATCACGGGACGCCCTGTTTCAAGGGCAAGTCGCCCCACGCCGGCCTTCGCGGGCGCCAATCGGAGGCCGCCGCCTTCCAGAAGATCCTCCGGGTTGTCGTCCGGGTCGGGCCCCCGCTTCCCTTCCGGATAGATGCCGAGGAGGCGACCGTCCAGGACCGCGTCCCGCGCTGCGTCGAATGCGTGGGGGTTCCGCTTGGCATCCCGATCAACAGGAATGCCGCCGCCGCGGCCGAAGAACCATTCCCCGAACCGGGAACCCATGATCTCGCGTCGGACGAGCATGCCCACGGGGCGCGGGGTCGCGGCTTGGAGGAGGATGCCGTCCCAGTAGGAAAGGTGGTTCCCGGCAAGGAGGGCGCCACCCGTTCGGGGGACATGGTCGAGTCCTTTCGCGCGGACGCGGAGGAGTCGGTTGTGCAGGGGCCCGAGGCTGTGGATGGCCTTGTAGTGCCAGCCGACGAAGGACCAGTCGGGGCCGGGAGTGCGTCGTGTCGCCACGGCGGCGCATGGCAGGGGCCTCGTGAAATAGGTGGCGCTCACGGCCGGGCATGGCGCCGGCGCGCGTCCCTTGGCTCCGGCGGGCCCGTGCATACCGGCGCCGCAACGCGTCACGCCGCGGGCGGGAGGGCCGCCCCGAGGTCCCGGGCAATCCGTCCATGTCATCCGTCGAGATGCCGAGACTTTCCCGGAGGGCGGCAAGGGTCCGGTTCTCGTGGGCTTCGAGGACGCCGTCGGCGAGGGCGCCCGCGAGGCTGTGGGCGTAGATCGAGTTTGCGGACCTGCACATCATCCTCGGCGAGGTCCGGGATGAGGCGGCCGGGGACGATCTTGACGAAGCGGGTGAACGGCAGCGCGACCGCCGCCGCGGCAAGGCCCGCGATGGTTGAGCGCATCACGTTCGACGGAAGGCCGATCAGGACCCGGCCCTGGAGCACGGTGGCCACGTCCGATTCGACGATGATGAATGCGATGAACAAGTACCAGCAGGTCGCCATGAAATAGTCGCGGGACGCCGGTGTCATCCGCCAGGTTCCTCAACTCGAAGCGGATGGCCGGTGGCGGCAGCGCAACAGTGACGGGGACGTCACCGTGTCATCGGTGTGCGCGTACTGGGGCGACCCCTCGGGACCCACCCACGGAGGAAACCCCGGCGGGACCGGCGACTCCGTGGCCGGCAACGGGGATTACGCGCCGCATCGGACCGCGCCACCCGGTGCGGGTCCGGCGTGTCCGTGACGCACCCTTGATGAAACACGAAGACGTCGGCAAGAGCAGGCAAGCTGGAGCAGCGCAAAAAGAAAAAAAAATGGGATCGCCCGCCGCCGCACGCATGGGCGTGCGGCGGCGTTCCACCCACTCAGTCCATGTTCACGACGACAACGTCGAAGCTCGATGCCTGTTGGTTGCCGACGTTGTCCGTTGCCACCACGCGAACGGTGTGCGAGCCGGTTTCGACCGCACTCGTGTCCCATACGAAGGTGTGGACCGCGGGACCCGCGAAGGTCGCATGCAGCGTACCATCCACGTAGAAGCGCACCGAGGCGACACCGCTGTCCGCGTCCCGCACGTCCGCCCGGATCTCATACGAGTCCGCGTACGTGTACCGACCGGCCCCGAGGGGGAGGTCCCGGTCCGTGTGGATGGCGAGACTGGGTGCCACCGAATCGATGGTGAACGCGTGCGTCTGGGGGGCACCGACATTGTTGCGGTAATCCTCGGCCCAATAGTCGAGGGTGTGGGCACCGGCCCCTTCCACCGTCACCTTGGGCCCCTTGACTTCGGGCCCATTGTCGAGGCGGGTCGTGATGCTCCGCACGTTCGAGACGTCGGTCGCCGTGACCGTGAAGGTCGGGCGGTCCGCATACCACTGGGTCACGCCATCGTCGTATCCGGCCTGGTCCACCGTGAAGGTGGTCACGGGCGGAGTCCCGTCCACGTGGATGGTCCGCGGCGTCGTTGTGCCGATGGCGCCGAGGTCATCGGTCACCGTGAGTGTCACGATGTAGGTGCCATCGCCCGCGAACGAGCGGCTCACGGGCGTTCCCCACATGGTAACGCCGTCGCTGAACGTCCACGTCCAGTTCGCGATGGTGCCGTCCTTGTCGGTGCTCGTGCTCGTGTAGGTCACGACCACGCCGGGGGATGCCACCGTCGGCCCGAAGAACGAGGCGAACGGTGCCGCGTTCGCATCCGTCACGGTGATGGTCACCGTGGTCGAATCGCTCAGTTCGCCGTCCGTCACCGTGAACGTGGGCGTGTACACGCCCGCCGCCTCATGGTTCAGGGTCCAGCGGAACAGGAGCGTACCGTTGGGGAGGGGCGTCAGGAACGAACCGCCGGGGCGGCTGGTCACGGACCACGTGAGCCTGTCCCCGTCGGGGTCGGCGGCCGGGATGTAGAACCGGACGAAATCGCCCTCCGTGGCGCTGATGGCGCCGGGCGCGGTGATCACCGGCGCGCTGTTGGTCGTGGTGACGACCTTCGTCACGGTGCCCGTGAACCCTTCGGCATCCACGACGGTGAGCGTCACCGAGAAGGGTCCGCTCGCGCCGTAGGTGTGGCTCGGGTTCGCCTTCGTCGAGGTGCTGCCGTCGCCGAAATCCCACGAGCGGCTCGTGATCGTGCGACCGCCGGAGGTGGAGGTGTCCGTGAAGGAGACCGGGTTGTTGAAGTGGGCAACGCTCGGCGCCGTGAAGTCCGCGGTCGGCGGGCAGATGAATGCGGCGCCGTCCACGAAGCACGACGTGTCCACGGTGTAGAACGCGGGGTTCGTCATGGTCGCGTCGATGGCGGCCGAGGAGTATGCGCCCCAATCGTTGAACCGGGCATCCACGGGGTGGCCCGCGGCGTTGTTGTCGAAGAACAGGGTGGCCGGCGCCGAGGCGTCGAACACGTTGCCGTTGAGGACATACGCGCGCGGGCTCACGAGCTTTGCGCTTGCGGCGCGGGCGTTCGTGAACGAGTTGTCATTGATGGTGACGCCCACCGTCGGATTCGTTCCGTAGACCTGGAGGCCCCAGTCGATGAGGTCAAAGGTGTTGTCGACCGCGCTCACCGTGGAGGCCCCGGCGGCCACCAGAACCCCGATGGAATACTCCGTGATCGTGTTCCCGGAGATGGATGCGGCGCCGCCGGATACGGTGACGCCGGTGTGGGAGAACAGCAGGTCCGGGCTGGTCACGCCGTCGATCATATTGCCCGAGACCGTGGTCGAGGGGTGGTCGGACATGATGCCGTTGCCGGGGTTGTTCGGAATCTGGTTGCCGGAAACCACGAGGGTGGTGCCTCCGCCCCAAGCGTTCACGGCGACCGTGCGGCACGGGGCATTCAGGCACGTGCCTTCGGGTCCTTTCGCGGACGGAAGGTCGCGGATCGTGTTGCCGGAGACGACGACGTCATCCGCGCCGGCGATGTTCACGCCGACCACGAACTTGCGGCTCGTGCCCACGGATGCGGGGGCGACGGGCTGCTGGATGATGTTGCCGGAGATGACGGTCCGGTCCGCGGTCGCGTACACGACAACGGCGCTCGGGTCCATGTGCGGGTAGTCGGCGTCCGTGAACCGGTACTGGGGGTTCTGGATGGTGAATCCGCGGATGGCGACATCCGGTGCCGTGATCTGCACGGCGTACATGAACGCACCTGCCGCGTCGATCACCGTGTCCGTCCGGGGGACGGACGGGCACGTCGTGCCGGTGAGGCTGCCGACGGCGCAGAGGGTCACGGAGTTCGCGACGGTCAGGGTGCCGGAATACGTGCCGGGGGCCACAAGGATCGTGCTCGTCGACGGCACAGCCGCCACGAAGGCATGGAGGGAACCGGGTCCGCCGCACGCGCCTTCGAGGGGGTTGCCCAGAACGCGCAGGGGTGCCGCGGCGACGCCGCCCTGGAGCCACGGGGTGAAGTCCACGGTGTTGCCGCGGCCGTCATCCTTGATGGTGGCGCCAATGGCTTCGCATCCGGTGACGCCCCAGTTGTTGAGGCGACCATCCACGCTCACGGCGGGGTTCGATCCGCTCGCTTGGGTGAATTCGATGGTGACGGGGTTCGCGAAGAAGGTGTTGTCGCGAAGCACGATGCCGGTGGATGAGGAACCGGACGCATCGGCGAGCCGGATGCCGCGGATGCCGTTCTGTCCGATCGTGTTTCCGATGAACAGGGTGTCCTTCGCGTAGGAGAGGAATCCTTCGAGGTTCTCGTGGACGTTGTTGCCGCCCACGGTGGTGTCCCGGCTCGCGGGGCGCAGGTAGATGGCCTGGCGGAAGCGGGAGACATCATTGTTCTCGATGGTGGCGTCGATGAAGTGGCCGAGGATGCCGCTCTCGCCGCCGATCGCCTGGCCGGAGACCGGGGATGCGACAACGACGTTGTTGCGGATCGTTGCGCGCTGGCCCGCGGCGAAGGATGCGTCGATGCCGCGGATGTTGGACCCGGAACCGCCCACCTCGACGGTGAATCCGTCGATGGTCACGTCGGTTGCAGTGACGAGGAAGCCGAGGGCTTGACCGTCCACGATGACGTTCGCGGCATTCGCCGTGCACGCCGTCATGGCGGCGTCGGATGAGCAGATCGTCACGCCGACGAGGGGCACGGTCACGCTTTCCGTGTAGGTCCCGGGCCCCACGAGAATCGTGTTGCCGGCGGCAGCGTTGTCGACGCCGTCCTGGATGCTGCACGTCTGGTAGTTCGATTGTACGACAAGCACGGGTCCGCCCGTGGCGCAAGTGGCGGCGGTCACGGTGCCGGACCAGCCGGCCGCGAGGAACGAGACCAGTAGGACTGCCGCTACGCTGAATTGGATCTTCGATTGATTGCGGATGAGACCAACCTCCCAGATTGGGACGCGTGCAACGCAGGACACAGCCTCCTGCAGGAGTTGACGCGCAGCGGTCGCTCGCCTTGTTACTATAATAAAGCTGTGCAGGAAGCGTCTTGCGTCGGCCAGCGTGGGGTCGGCATCCGGTCCATTGCGCGCCTCCCGTGCTCCACCATCGTCGAAGGGATCGGCGCACCTCTCTTTCCGTTGCACGTTTCCCCTGACCCGGGCACCCAATCATTGAAATAGAGGAACCCGCTTGCCGCGTCCAGACCCATCCGCCCCCCACCGGCCTCAACCCCGAGTCGTATCATCGTCGTCTGTGTGTTCTGGAGGCTTTCAGGGACGGCCGGTCGGACAGCGTGTGAACCATGGTCAGTTTCCAAGATTTCGATATCCCCGAGCCGATTCTGAAAGCCCTCGCCAACATGGGCTTCGAAACCCCTTCCGACATCCAGGCGCGGATGATCCCCGTCGCCATGGCGGGTCGCGACGCCCTCGGGCAGGCGCAGACCGGGACCGGCAAGACGGCGGCCTTCGCGGTGCCCCTCGTGGCCCGCGCGATGGATGGCGACCTCGCCATCGTCCTCGTCCCGACGCGCGAACTCGCCAAGCAGGTGCAGGGCGAGATCGACCGCGTCGGTGAAGTCGCCGGCGTCCGCGCCCTTGCCGTCTACGGCGGCACCCCGATCAACGCGCAGATGCGCGAGATCGAACGCGGTGAAACCTCCATCCTCGTTGCGACCCCGGGTCGCTTCATCGACCTCATGAAACGCGGCGCCATCAAGCCGGCCGCCGCGGACGTCGTCGTCCTCGACGAAGCCGACGAGATGCTCACCATGGGCTTCATCGAGGATGTGGAACTCATCCTCGACGCCATCGGCCCGGACCGCCAGACCATGCTGTTCTCGGCGACGCTCCCGGAACCGATCGTGCGCCTCGCGGAAACCCACCTCACGAACCCCGAGTACGTGATGTGCGCCACGGACAGCGGCTCCGTCGCCAACGACGCCACCCACCAGTTCGCGGTCGCCGTCGAGCACCGCGCCAAGGTGGACGCATTCATCCGCCTCATGGCCGTGGAACGCCCGACCGGCGTCATTGTGTTCCGGCACACGCGGGATTCCGTGGACGAACTCGTCCGCGACCTCCGGCAGAAGGGTGTCGCGGCCGAAGCCCTCCACGGCGGCATGGCCCAGAACTCCCGCGAAGAGGTCCTGGCCCGGTTCCGCCGCACGGCGACCCGCGTGCTCGTTGCGACCAATGTCGCGGCGCGCGGCCTCGATGTGGACGCCGTGAGCCACGTGGTCAACTTCGACTGCCCGCGGGAGACCGACGCCTACGTGCACCGCATCGGCCGCACGGGCCGCGCCGGACGTGAAGGCCGCAGCTTCCTGTTCGTCACCCCCCGGGACCGCGGGTCCCTCCGGGCCATCGAGCACACCGTCGGCGAGCGTCTCCCGTGGTTCGAAGTCCCCACCGATGAGCAGGTCCACGACGCGGTTGCGAAACACACCGCGGAATGGCTGGCCCAGGAATCCCTGAACGTGAGCGACCGCCACCTCGAGATCGTGGACGCGGCCATCGCGGCCGGCGGCGACCTCCGCACCCTCGCGGCGAGTCTCCTCTCCCGCGTCTCCAAGATGGAGGGCCTCGACGCGCCTCCGTTGGAATCCTTCAACTCGCCCCGGTACGCCCGCCGCGGCGACATGCAGCCCAAGCCCAATGGCAAGCGCCTCGACCCGAGGGACGCGCAGCCCATCATGATCAACGCCGGCCACCTCCAGAACATCCGCCCCGCGGACGTTGTGGGTGCCCTCGCGAACGAGACCGGCATCGCCGGCAGTGACGTGGGCCGCATCGACATCCTGCCCCAGATGACCGTGGCCGAAGTCCCCCGGGACCAGGCCCACACCATCGCGGACACGATGAACGGCGTCATCATCCGTGGCCACCGCGTCATGGCGAAGGTTGCAGAGAACTGGGAATTCAGGAAGGGTGGCGCGCCCATGCCGCAGCGCCCCCGCCGCTGATCCCGGATCCGACGCACCTCACGCGACGGCGTCGATCGCGCGACGGAAGTGGGCTTCCACCTCCCCGCGATCGGCGTCCTCGCTGTGCGCATCCCGGAAGTCGTGCATGAGGCGAGCCATCTGCTCGCGGATGACGCGACGATGGGATTCATCCATCGACCCGACGCGCGCCACCGTCTGCAGCGCGCCGAGAAGCGCTTTTGTCACGCCCACCGATCCACTCCCGTATTCCCGGATGGGATCGAAGCACGTGCGCACGATTCCCTCGAACGTGGCGCGCTCAAGGATGACGCGCAATCGCCCCGCCTCGTCATATCGACATGCGGAAGGGATGTTCCGGCTGGCCAATCGGGTGATACCCGCGCCGAGGCGATCGATGCACGCCATGGCGGTGAACGGATCGTTCACGCCAGGGGAGAGCGCGCGCGCTGCAATCTCCACGAGCTGGTTCGCAGGGTACTCCACGTCCTGCTCGCCGGTCCGGCGGGAGCCAACGATGTGGCTCTTGGCCACCTTGTCGATGATCTTCTCATCCACGCCTCCCACACCCCATACGTGGGCCAATGCATCACCCTGCACGATGAAACGGCCCGGGCGGTGATGGAGCCGTACGATCACATCCGCTTCCCCGGCGAGTTGCATGAGGGCGTCCGCGTCCACTCCCTGCAGGTACCCGCTCTTTGGCGCGAAAACGGGGCGGCCGTGGGCCTCCACCTCTGCGATGATGTCGGCAGGATCGGCGCCCCCCGGCGTCCCTCCGGTTCCAAGGGCCTCCGGAAAGAGGGTGTCGATGGCCTCCTCGAACTCGCCGGCAACATCCGCGATCACGGTATCCGCCTGGATCTTGGTTGCGATGTGGTGGATGAAGTAGATGAGGACCGCGAGGCTCGCGAGCGCAAGGAGCCCCGCAACGATCACCGTGAGGCGCGGCGCATTCTCCGCCGGCTGTGTCGGGTCCAGGGTGCGGAGGCCGAGAAGGGCGAAGATGAAGGTCCCGATGAAGGTGCCGAGGACGATCTGGTTTCCCTTGTCGTACATGAAGTTCCGCAGCAGGCGCGGCCCGAACTGGCCGCTTGCAAGGGACAAGGTCACGATGGTGATCGAGAACACGACGCCGGTGACGCCGATCATGCTGCCGGCAATGGTGCTCAGCATGGCGCGTGCCCCATCCTGGCCGCCGGCAAAGACGATGTTCCAACTGGGTGAGTGGGCCGTCTCGAGGCGGCTGTCGATGATGATGACTGCCGTGGAGAGGGCGACCGCTCCGAAGGCCATGAGTGTCGGCACGAACCACAGGCTCGACCGCACCTTGTTCCAGGTATTCTCAGCGATCACGTTCATGGGTGGGAACCCCGGGACGCTGCAACAGGGCAGCAGGCCGCAGCCCGTGCCCGACCAAGAGCCATTTCCGGAGCAACGATCGAAGCGACGGCGAATCGGTTCCCGTGGCCCGCACGGGCCCTGAAGCACATTCCCGGGTCGTCATGACGCCGCGGCCTCGGGACATGTCCCCGGAGCCTTGACAGCCATGGACCGTGATGGTATCTCGATGCGCACGACAGCCGTCATCGCCGTCCTTACCCTGCTCATGATCATTCCGGCCCTCCCGACGGTGGCGGCCGACGACCCCGACGACGACATGGTGTCGGCGTATGTGGACACGACCCGCACCGGCGGATGTCCCGGCCCGTGGTATCACACGAGCACCTACGATGTCGGGCCGGCAAGCGTCACGGTCCGCCGCTGTGGCAATGGCGGGACCTGAAGGCCGGGGGACGCTTTCCGGCCGTGCCCGCGCGGGGCACGGTTCTTCCCATTTCCTTTCGTCGGCCGCCATGGGTCCCACGAGTCGAGCCCTTTTTCCAACCTGCCCGCCTTCCCGCGACCCATGTTCCGCATTGCCGTCCTCTACGGCTCGACCCGCAGCGACCGGGAAGGGATCAAGGCCGCCCGCTTCATGGTCAAGCAGCTGGAATCGCGCGGCCACGATGTCACCCTCCTCGATGCCATGGAACTGGATCTCCCCTTCCTTGACAAGATGTTCAAGGAGTACGACGAAGGCGAAGCCCCGGCGAACATGCAGCGCGGCCACGACGTCCTCGACGCCGCCGACGGCTACGTCCTCGTGGGGGGCGAATGGAACCACAGCATCCCGCCCGCCCTGAAGAACATGCTCGACCATTACCAGTCCGAATTCTTCTACAAGCCCGCCGGCATCTGCACCTACTCCGCCGGCCCCTTCGGAGGGGTCCGGGCCAGCGTCCACTACCGCGCAATCCTCGGGGAACTCGGCATGGTCACGCCCAGCATCATGTTCGCCGTGAGCAAGGTGAAGGACGCGTTCAACGAGGACGGTGTCGATGAAAGTGGCACGTACGACCGGCGCGTCGGGCGGTTCCTGAACGAGTTGGAATGGTACACGGATGCCTTGAAGGCGAAGCGGGCCACGTGCGCCGACCCCATGGAGCCGTGCGGGACGCGCCTGTTCGAGCAGCTCGTGCAGTGAAGGGGTGTTCCGCGACGTCCGCGGCGGCCCCGGGTGGCGGTACCGGTTGGGGTGCGCCACCGGTGCGGCGACATGCATCGGCCACCGTGCCGGGCGCGGCGGTTGACGAATGGGGTGCGGGCGCCAGCGGCGAAACGTCAACCCCGCCGGGCCGGTGCCCGGGCAGGTGCGGCGGCGTGGGATCGCACATGCCCGGGCACCGGCCCCGTTGGGCCCTCCCGAGGTCACGTGATGTCCGGACCCATCGGCCCGGGCCGTGGTCCGCATGGCCCCCAGGACCCCGCCCGAAGCAGTCCCCGTCCCGTTCCCCGCCGCCCTACATCCAAGGCGGCAGGATGTCCACATCCACCACGTACTCGGGGCCGATGTCGACGCCGTTCGTGGCGTCAAAGTAGCCGTCGATGGCGGCGCGCGTCTCCACGCGGAGCGGCATCGTGGGCGGCGTGGGGAAGTACAACGCATCGCGTGTCCGGATGGCGCTCCTGCACGAGTCCTGCCACCGGAGGGCCACCTCCTCGGATCCTTCCGGCACCTCGAACCCGTCCTCCGCGGCGGCCCGCGACAGGTACCAATGATCCCGCACCACGACCGCGTCCGGCCAGTCCGCCCCGACAGGCGTGACCGTGACCACGCTGTCCCGGATGCTGCTGGACCCGCAGATTCCGATGGCCTCGCCGCCGGTCGGACTGTGGGGCCATGAATCCGGGAGGCGATCCGGCTGGCAGTGCCCGGCCTCCATGTCGTACTCGTCCGGGTCGGTGGGGTCGCACATGTCGCCCATGTGGTTGTCACCGTTCCGGTCGTACCAGAGGTACACGTAGGCGTAGAACGACAGCATCACCGTGCTCGTGCGTTCCCGATGGGTGTTCGCACTCACCGGGTCGTACAGGGTGAACGCGCACTGGTACACGGGATGGCCTTCGTACTTCGTCCCGGTTCCGGGGACCACGGCGTAGGCGCCGGGGCAGTTCTCGCCGCGGAACAGGTTGTCCATGTACAGGTGGTAGCCGTCCTTGTATCCTGCGTACGTGTTGTGGGATCCGAGGGTGTCGCCCACGCCGCCGAACTGGGCGCGGTCCTCGTAGTCATCCTCCGCGGTGGACGGTTCCCGCGGGTCGCGGGGCGTGAGCACCGGGTCCGGGGTCTCCCCGTAGATGATGCCGAACACGAGGAATTCCGCGTCGATGACCGTCCGCAGGACCAGGTCGACGTACTCCGTCACCTGGAACGGGTCCACCTCATTCCACGTTCCTCGGCCGAAGCCGATGCTGGACGACCAGAGGGCGCCCAGCTCCGGGTTCACTGCCTCGTACTCGTCCACATCGCGCAACGTCCCCGGGTCGTTCACGTTGTAGCCCCACGGGGTGCCGATGGCGGCGGGCGCGTTCGCGATGGCGAGGGTCTGGACGGTTTCGAGGAAGCCGCCGTCGACCCGGATGCGGAACACGCCGGTCCACCCCTGCTCGGGGTTCTCGCGGGAGGTCTCGTCCGCGAACTGGAAGGCGACCTCGGAGTTCCGGTCCGTGCCGTAGTGGGTCCACGCGTCCACCGGCTCGAAGTACGTGAACTCGTTGGGATTGTCGAAATGGAGGATGGTAGTCGAGACGCCGGACCCGATGCCGCGCCAGACGAACTCGTCGCCGGGGCAGGCGGTGCCGCCGCAACCGGCGTCATGGATGTCTCCGATGATGCCGTCGTGGTTGAAGTCGCTCCACGCGCCGTACCAGGCGCTCACATGCCGTTCGCCCGGGAGGAGCACATCCCGGCGGCCGAGTACGGATTCCTGGAATGTGCCGAGGAAGAGGTCCGGCCCAGGCGCCGCACCGGCGCCCACGGTGGAAGCCGCGCGACTGTCAAGGAAGAGGGCCCCGTCGCCTGGCGTGCCCCCGCCGAGGACCACGCGGTTAGCGAAGCCGTCGAGGGCGGACCCGGGCGCGTGGAACCGCGCGCCGTCGTCCTCGCTCGTCCGGGCCACGTCGTCATCGAGGCCGGCCTCGGCCACGGTGCGATGATTGGCTGCGGCGATTCCCGCCATGCCGGGTGCCACCATCATGACGATGACGACAATCATCCACGAAACGCGTGGCATGTGATGAGCCTCCTCGGTCCATGACACGGACTGTCGCGCCTTAAGCATGTGCCACCGTCTGAAGGGGTGATGGTCTGCGCCGGCACGGCCGCGATGGCCGAGCGGCCCGGGATTCCGGGGTCCGTCCGACCCCTGTACGTGAAACCCTGTGCCCATGGACCCACAGTGGCCGGTGACGATCGGAGGATCGTCCCGTTGCATCCGCGCACCCGCACCATCGCCGCCATCACATTTGCCATGGTCACCGCCACCATCCCTGCCCCCCTGGCATGGGCATCGGCGGTTTCCCCCGAACCTCCGGAGCAGATGGCCATGGCCGTACCGGCGTCCTTCGAGGCGAACCTCGGCCAGGCCCCGCCGGACGCCGCCTTCGTCGCGCGGGGGCATGGGTACGTGGCCCTCATGGATCCCGACGGCTACACCCTCGTTTCCGGTCCGTCCTCGGTACGAATCACCTTCGCGGATGCCGCAACCCACGGCATCGATGCCGTCGGGGACCTGCCGGGACGCAGCCACTACCTTCTCGGCCCAGACCCGGACCAATGGGTGCGGGACGTGCCCCATCATGAAGGGGTCCGCTACCGTGAGGTCTGGCCCGGGATCGACGTGGTCATGTACGCGGCTGGGCCCCTCGTCGAGTACGACTTCCTCCTCGCGCCGGGTGCGGACCCGACGAACATCCGGCTTGCGATCGAGGGCGCGGCGCCCGAGGTGACGGTGGCCGGTGCCCTCGGCATCGGGGCCTTCGTGCACCACGCGCCCGTTGCGTTCCAGGACGGGGCCCGGGTCCCGGTCGCGTACCGGCTCGACGGGGCCCATGTGGCCCTCGAGGTCGGAGCGTACGACCCCGGCCGCCCCCTCGTGATCGATCCCGTGATCGGGGCGTCCACCTACTTCGGCGGCTCCGACCAGGAACTCGGCCGCGACGTGGCCGCCGACGCGTCCGGCGTGTACCTGACCGGCCTCACGACGGGCGCGAACACCCCCGTCACCGCGGGCGCGACCCAGATGACCTTCGGCGGCCAGCAGGACGCCTTCATCACGAAACTGAGTCCGGACCTTTCCACGATCCTCTACTCCACGTTCCTCGGCGGATCCTTCATCGACAACGCCGCCGCCATCGCCGTGGACGGATCCGGACGCGCCCACGTGGTCGGGAATACCCGATCCGCCGACTTTCCCGTCACGGCGGGGAGCGCCCAACCCGCATTCGGGGGATTCATCGACGCGTTCATCGTCCGCCTCTCCGCGGACGGGTCCACCCTTGAATACAGCACGTACCTCGGCGGCACCGCGACGGAGGAAGCGCGGGACGTGGCCGTGGACAGCCTCGGTCGCACCCATGTGGTCGGTGTGGCCACAGGCGCGAACTTCCCCGTGACTGCGGGTGCGCCCCAATCCATCTACGGGGGCGGATTCTTCGACGGGTTCGCGGCGCGCTTGAACGCCGCAGGGTCCGCCTTCGACTACGTCACCTTCCTCGGTGGGAGCCTGGGTGACCTCGCAGAAGGCGTTGCGGTGGACGCCGCCGGGAACACCCTCGCCGTCGGCTTCACGGATTCCGCCGACTACCCGACGACTGCCGGCACGTTCCAACCGGTGAAGGCCGTCGGCGCTGACGGATTCGTGACGCGGATCAATGCCGGCGGCACCGCGTTCGACTGGTCCACGTTCCTCGGGGGACCGTCCACGGACTCTGCGGACGAGGTGCTCGTGGACAGTGCCGGTCGCGTCGTCGTGGCCGGCCGCGGGAACAACGGATTCCCGACGACGCCCGGCGCGTTCCAGACCGCGTCCGCCGGCGACCCCGACGGATTCGTCGCCCGGCTCACGCCCGACGGGGCGACCCTCGTGTCGAGCACCCTGTTCGGCGGCTCCTCCACCGAGTTCCTGCAGGGCCTTGCCCTCGACAACCTGGATCGTGCCTTCATCGTGGGATCCACCAACAGCCTGGATCTCCCCGTCACCCCGGACGCGACCCAACCCGTGTACGGAGGCGGCAACGAGGACGGGTTCGTCGCCGGCATCTCCGCCGATGGCACCCGAGCGTTCTTCGCCACGTATCTCGGGGGAAGCGCCGGTGAGAACGTCGGAGGCGTCGCGGTCATGGGCCCCGGAACCATCGTGGCCGGGGGCTTGTCAAGCAGCGCCGACTACCCCACGACTCCCGGTGCCCACCAGACGATGCTCCAGGGGTTCCGGGACACGGTCGCGACCCGGTTCGACCTGCCCCTCGCGGACCTCGCCCTTGACGCGGCGGCGGCGAACAGTCCCGCGCGCGTCGGGAAGAAGGTCAAGGTGGACCTCGACGTCACCAACGCGGGCCCGGCGGCGTCCGGCCCGTTCACCATCTCGGGGACCCTCGCTGGGGATGCCACGATCACGAAGGTCCATGGCGCGCACGTGGTCTGCACCTTCACGGCGACCACCTTCACGTGCATGGGGGCCGACCTTGCACCCGGGGATTCCGTGAAGGTGAAGATCACCCTTGTGCCGGCGAGCGCCGGTCCCGTGGTGCTTGCAGGGTCCGTGGAGGGAACGGCGGCGGACCCGGATGCGTCGAACAATGCGGACGCGGCAGGAGTCATCGTGACGACATGATGGGCCGCTGATCCGCGCGGGGCGGTCGGTGTGCGATCCCATGGGCGCACCCCTGCGCACCGCCCAGCCCCCCGAACCTGGGCTGTCAACTCCGCGCCGCGAACCACGCGGCAATCCCGTCACGCGTCCGCGCGTCGAACTCGGCCTCCTGGTCCATGCGCTCGAGGGCCCGCGCATACGCCTGCTGTGCCACGCCCTTCAGGTTCGTGTCGTAGAAGGCCACGACCTCCGCCCGGCGCGTCGCGGGCAGGTGGCCGCTCGCTTCAACAAGGAAGCCCGTCCACATGTCCCCGAGCTTCTCGCGCACCGTGGACCAGTTCCGCGTGAGGTACGTCCACGCGTGGCTGCGGGATTGCCGTAGGCTGAACATAAGGCGCAGCATGGGCCCGAGGGCCTCCTGCGGAATCGTGCCATCCTCCATGAGACCCACGAGCCGGTCCATGAGCGCCGGGTCCCGGTGATCCGCAAGCGTGTAGAGGTACCGCTGCACCGTCTGCGGCGGTGCGCGTGAGGCGCGCCGTTCGTCATAGGTGGCGAGGTGCTCCTCGAAGTGAGCCGCATCGCCGTACCGTGCCGCGACGCGGACGGCGGGCGCGGCAAGCTCCGGGGGCACGCCCGCGGGATCGCTGGATTCCTTCCGCTGCAGGGCGAGAGCATGGGCCTTCGCCCGCGCCTCCCCACCGGACCCTGCCAGGAGTTCAAGGAGGACGGCGCGAGCATCCGCGGTCAGGGGGTCCTCGTCCGACGCCGGTTCGAGGCCGAGCCGGTCCAAGGCGGGGGAGAGGCGCTCGCGCAACCAGGCGCGGAACGACTCCAGCGCCGCTGCGTCGCCTGCGTTCTCAAGGCGACCTTCCAGGTCCCGCGCACGCTGGGCCACACGGCCGAGGACGCTCGGGTTCGTGGCGCCGTCCGCGACCTTGTCAAGGACGCGGAGGAAGCGATCCACCGTGTGCGTGCCGTTCTGCACGAGGGCCCACGCATCATCAAGGAGGCCAACGATTTCCGCGGTGGCCAGTTCGCCGATGTGGTCGAGTGCAGACGCGATCAACGGGTCTGCCATGTCGAGCCGATAGAAGCCGACGCCATCCCCATTGGGAATGGCCCATTTCAGGGTCCCGGAAACCGGCAGTTCGACGCGGCCTTCCGCTCCGTCAAGGAGATGGCTCACCGTGTGCACGCCGTCATCGTCCGCGTACCGGATGACCAGCGGCACGGGCCAGAGTGTGTCGGAAGGCGTCGCGTCCGGGCGCACGAGGAACCGCTTCTGCGCGAAGGACAACGCGCCGTCCGGCGCGCGCGCAACCGACACCACGGGATAGCCGCCCTCGCGGATCCACTGCCCCATGACGCGTCCCACGGGCTGGCCCGATGCGGCTTCGAGGTGCCGCCAGAGGTCGTCGCCCTTCGCGTTCGATTCCTTGAACTCCTGCATGTACGTGCGCAGGCCATCCCGGAAGGCGTCCGCGCCAAGGAAGTTCTCCAGCATGCGCATGACCGCGCTCCCCTTCTGGTACGTGATGGCGTCGAACAGCTCCGTCGCCTGCTGCGGGGTTTCCACGGGCGAATAGATCGGGTGGGTGGATGCGAGCGCATCACTTTCAAGGGCGCCCGCCTTCGAGGCCTGGAAATCATCCCATACGTGGTAGTCCGGGTGGACGGCGTGGATGCTGCGATGGGCCATCCACTCCGCGAACGCCTCGTTCAGCCAGATGTCGTCCCACCACTGCATGGTGACGAGATTCCCGAACCACATGTGCGCGAACTCGTGGGCGACCACGCGGGCCACGGCCTTCGTTTCCCGCCACGACGCCGTCGCTTCATCAAGGAGCAGCAGGTTCTCGCGGAACAGCACGAGGCCCACGTTCTCCATGGCGCCCGCGCTGAAGCTGGGAACCGCGAGCTGATCGTACTTCCCGTAGGGATACGGCACCCCGAAGTACTCCTCGAACCACGGGAGGAGGCGCGCCGTCAACCCGTTCGAATACTCGCCGAGATGCTCCTTCCCGCGGAGGCCGAACACGCGGAGGGGGATGCCGTTCACGGAGCGATCCTTCCCGTGGGCGAAATCGCCGATGGCGAGGGCCAGGAGGTACGTGGAGATGGGCCGGGTTGCGGTGAAGGTCCACCGCCGGGACCCGTCCCCGTGATCGATCACGGACTCCGGGACGCCATTCGAGAGGACCTCGTGAGTCGCATCCGTCGTCACGATCCATTGGAACCGCGCCTTGAACGCGGGCTCGTCGAAGCAGGGGAACACGGCGCGGGCATCGGTTTCCTGGCACTGGCTCGCGAGGCATTCCTCGGGCCCGTTCTTCGAGAGGTACAGGCCTTCCATGTTGCGGCTCACGTGGCCCGTGTACCGGATGGTGAGTTCCGCGGGGCCGGGGGGCACGTCGTCCTCGAAGGTGAGGCGGATCGCCTCCACCTCCGGGATCTCGACCGCGGTGCCGGCGAGGGTGCGGCCGCCTGCCACGAGTTCCACGGAGGCCACGTCGATCGCGTGCGCGTGGATCTCGATTTCCCGGGTCGCCTCCGCCACGTCCAGGGCGATGCGGACGCGCCCGGTGAAGGTGTCCCTGCCGAGGCGCGCGTCAAGGGTGATCGTGTACGATTCCGGGCGGACGTTGCCGGGAAGCCGGTAGGGACGGGTCGCCATCAGGGCGCGGTGAGGGGCGCGGGGCGCTTAAGGGAATTCCTTTCCTCTGGGCAGGGATCGGCCTGGGGTCCCCGCCCTCCCGCCCCGCAACGCCCGCCCGCCCCACGAGGCCTGCACGCCCGCCCGCCCGCCCCACGACGACGAACGCCCATCCGCC
>JBFILE010000006.1:0-27685 GCA_041599855.1 Thermoplasmatota archaeon | reverse complement strand
TTCACCGACACCGACAGTCGGCCCCCCATGGGCCGCAGCCCCGCGCTCCGCATCCTCCTCATCGCCGTCGCCCTCGCCACCCCTGCCCTCGCCGGGTGCGTGAGCGCCCCCGATGACACGGTCCACCTCACCCCCTACTCCGCCCTCGTTGCCACCTCACCCGGCCGCGACACGAGCTGGGCCGTGTACGTGAACAACACCGGCGCCTTCCGCGAAGACCGCGCCGCATCCATCACGGCCGCGCCTCCCGGATGGACCGCCAGCGTCGACCCGCCCGCGATCAACGTTGCCGGCGGGACCGGCACCGTCCTCATCGTCCGCGCGAAGGCCCCGGCCGACGCCGCCCACGGCCTCCAACGCCTCACCCTCGACATCGGCGGCGCCCAGACCACCCTGTTCGCCAATGTGGACGCGGCCCCTGCGAAGGCGGCGCGCGCCGGCGCCGGCGCCCAGGTCCACACCGTAGGCCTCTGGGAGAACGGAACCGTGTTCTACACGAACTGGAAAGCCGTGAACGACACGAACGGAATCCCCCGAGGCGACCTCGGCGACGACTTCGACTTCAAGCCCCTCAAGGTGTACCTCGGCGGAAAGCAGGGCCAACGCCCGCCGGAACCCTACAACTCCTCCGGCTACTTCAGCGTCATTCCCGGCTTCGACAAGGGCGTCCAAGGCATGCGCCCGGGCGAGACAAAGGTTGCGCACCTTGCGCCTGAGGAAGCGTACACCCGCGACGGGCGCGAAGACCACGCCCTCTACGGGGACGCCCTCATCTTCGTCATCCACCTCGTCAGCGTGGACGAGCTCGAAGCCGAAACGCCCGCGTCCGGGCCCGTTCCATGTCCGCTCCCCGTGTGTCCGTAGGGGGGCGGGGATCCACGCGCGAACCGCATGGGGCGAATCCCGAGCCATGGGGCCCGAGCGCGTCCGGCGCCGGCCCGCCCGGAACGTCGCCTCAAGACCTGAGCCAACGAGCGTCGGGCACGTGACTCCGGCAACAAGCCCTGCCGCCCGTTCGACCAAGACCGGGCACGCGGCCTGAGAACTCGACAGTCTTAAGAACAGCCAACCGATTGGGCAGCCGAATCATCCACATTGGGGATACCAACATGCGGACCAATCTGATCCAATCCAAGCCTCTTGCCATCTTCGCGGTCGCGATCCTCGCGGGGACCGTCCTCGCCGGTTGCGTCGAGGAAGGCGGCGACGGCGACAA
Source organism: Thermoplasmatota archaeon (assembly GCA_041599855.1). Classification (GTDB taxonomy): domain Archaea; phylum Thermoplasmatota; class SW-10-69-26; order JACQPN01; family JAJPHT01; genus JBFILE01. The sequence continues at coordinate 26,469 of JBFILE010000006.1, read as the reverse complement.
AAAGGGCGATGGCGGCATGGGCGCCACCGCCATCAAGACGACCTGCGGAAACAACGCGCTTTCCCTCGGCGACACGATGATGGATGACACGAACGCGACCTCCGCGTTCGAGACCACCTTCTTCACGCCGGCCCAGCGCCTCGCCCTCCGACCCGACGCGGTCCAGCAGGGCATGGGCACCCTCAAGCTCGGCAGCCTCCTGCCCCTCACCGGCGCCCTCCAGGACTACGGTGGCGACATGGAGAAGGCCGTCCGGCTTGCCGTGAAGGACCTCAACGCCGCCGCCGGCGGACTCGCCACGGTGGAACTCCACCCGGAAGACTCGAAATCCTCCAAGGATGACGCGCCCGCCGCCATGAACAAGCTCGTCAGCGAAGGCGTGACCGCTGTCGTCGGCGCCGCATCGAGCGGGGTCACGGACGCCATCCTGTCCATCGCGATCCAGAACAAGGTCGTTGTCACGACCCCGGCATCCACGGCGCCCTCGCTCACGGCCGACCGGGACAACGAAGGCTACTTCTGGCGCATCCCGCCGTCCGACGCGCTCCAAGGCAAGATCCTCGCAAACCTCGTCAAGAACGACGGCTGCGGCTCCGCCGCAGTGGTTGCGTTGAACAACCCCTACGGCCAAGGCCTTGCCAAGCAGTTCGCGGAGACCTTCACCGGACTCGGCGGCACGATGAAGGGCGAAGTCGTGTACTTCGCCGAGGACACCCCGACCTTCCCCGGCGAGATCGAGAAGCTCTCGAATGCGAAGGCGGACGCCATCGTCTTCATCGGCTACCCCGGTCAAGGCGTGCCGTTCATGAAGCAGAGCTTCGAGCGCGGCCTCATGAGCGAAGGCGTGTTCTTCTTCAGCGAAGGCGTGAAGAGTGCCCCCTTCCCGACGGACACCGGCAAGACCACGGACGGCGCGTTCATCCTTGCCGGCCTCGGCGGCACCACGCCCGCGGACCTGTCCGGTGGCCGCTACCAGGCGTTCGTGGACAAGTTCACGACCGAGTACGGCGCGGCGCCCGGCCTCTTTGCGGCCGAATCCTATGATGCCGCCATCGCCATCGCCCTCGCGGCCGTTGCCGCGCAGAGCACGGATGGTGCCGACATCAAGGACAAGATGCAGTTCGTCTGGAACTCCCCCGGCCAGAAGACCGGCATCCTGACGGAAGCCCTCGCGTTGCTCGCGGCGGGCCAGGACATCGATTGGCAGGGCGCGAGCAGTGACGCGAACTGGAACGATGTCGGCGACCCGGAAGGCGGCAACTACTCGTACTGGGTGGTCACGGCCGACGGCACCATCGCCTCCAAGGCGATCCCCCAGTAGGATCGTCCCGTGACCGGCGCGTCGCCGGTCCGGACCTGGCGGGGCAAACGCCCCGCCCCCTTTCCCATCCACCATTGATCGATGGCCAGGCCGCGCGCACCGACCCCTTTTGTGGGTGACATCTGTCCGGTGCGAGCCCGACGCGGCAACCCATGAGGCAGACGATTGACCAACGGTTTCCTACCCGGATCGGCATTCACGGCCCTTGTCGCCGTCGCCATCGTGGGCCTTGTCGCAACCCTCGCATGGGCGCGCTACCGGAAGGTCGGTTGGGCACGCGACACGTGGCAGGTCATCATCGGTGTCCTCGTCCTTCTCACCGTGCTCTATGGCGCACTCCAATGGAGTGTCCTCACCACGAACCAGCCGGAATCGGGCTTCGACCAACTCGCATGGGGCGGTCTCCTCACCGGGTCCATCCTCGCCCTCTCGGCCATCGGACTCACCCTCGTCTACGGCATCCTCAACCTCTCAAACTTCAGCCACGGCGACATCCTCACCCTCGGCGCGTACCTCGCCTTCATGTTCGCCATCCTCGAAGGCACGGCCGCAACCGTCTCCGGTGCGCTCATCATCAGCGCAGTTGCCGGCGTCGTGCTCCTTGCCGACCACTTCCTCTTCAGGAAACTGGCTTCCGGCGAACGCATGACCCTCGGCGCGGCCGCCATCGTCCTCTCGGCGGGCGCCATCGGCCTCCTCATCGATCACCCGCTTGATGACATCCGGTTCGTCATGCCCGGACTGACCCTTCCCGCTGTCGTCCTCGTGACCATCGCCGCCTACGGCGGGGCGCTCCTCACCGCGCGCACGAGGCACGCGAAGTCCACGGTCGTCCGCCTCCTCCCGCTGGCATCCGGTGCCGGCCTTGCCCTCGCCCTCGCGCTGCTCGCCAACGTGAATCGCCTCACCCCCGCGTACATCGTTGCCGTGGCCATCGCCTGCGCCGCTGCTGCCGCCGTGGTGGTCCACCCGTGGGCGCGCGTCCACATCCCCTACGTCCTCGGGGGCGCAACCGCCGCCATCACGTTCCTGTATGCGAACACCATCCTCGTGGCCGCCTTCATCGCCATCGCCGGCACCGTCGCGTTCGTCATCGTCCTCGACATCCTGCTCTGGAAACGATTGCGCGCGCGCCGCGCCAGCATCCTCAGCCTCCTCATCATCTCCATCGGCGTCGCCCTCGCCCTCCGCCACGCCATCCAGATCCGGTTCGGGCCGCAGGTGAACAACCTCGGCCGCCCCGTGTCGCAGCCGCTCACCCTCGGCACCGTCACCTTCGTGCCGACGGACGTCCTCATCATCGGGGTCGCCGTCGGACTCATCGCCGCCGTACACCTCTTCCTGAAGCACACGCGCGTCGGGAAATCCATGCGCGCGCTCGCCGACAACCCGGACCTTGCCAAGGTGAGCGGCGTGGACGTGGACCGGATCATCCTGTACGTGTGGGCCATCGCCGGCAGCCTCGCCACGGTGGCAGGCGTCCTCCTTGCGTACTGGCGGCCCTTCAAGACGACCCTCGGCTGGGAACTCCTCCTCCCCACGTTCGCCGCCGTCATCCTCGGCGGCATCGGCAGTGCCCTCGGCGCCCTCGCCGGTGCGTACGCGATCGGGTTCGCCATGGACTTCTCGACCGTATGGATCGCCCCATCCTACAAGCAGGCGGTGGCCTTCGTCATCCTCATCAGCGTGCTCCTCGTCCGCCCCCAAGGCATCCTCGGAGGCAAGATCGATTGACCGCTGATCCCCCCGCCCCGGCGACCCGATCCACGGAACCCGCCCCCGATCCGTGGAGGATCCTGCAGCGTGTCGGCCAAGTGCTCACCGCAGCGTTCATCCTCGCCACAATCCTGGCGTTCTGGACCGGTGCCGACTCCATCGGGTTCATCATCGCCGCCCTCGCCATCCTCTTCCTCGTCCTCACGTTGCTCGTCGGCCCCGAGCGACGCGACTGGGCCGTCGTCGTCGCCATCGTCGTCGGCGTCGGAACCCTCCTCACCGCGCTCGCGTTCGCGAGTGGCCAGAGCCGACCCGGCATCTACCTTGCCGGCGTACTCCTCACGATCCTCGTGTACGCGATCTTTGCGACCGGCCTCAACCTCCAGTTCGGCTTCACGGGCCTCATCAACTTCGGGCACGTCGCCTTCTTCGCCCTCGGCGCCTACGGGGTCGCCGTCTTCGCGCGCCGCCGGCCCGCATGCCGGGATGTCCCGTCCACCGAGTTCCCGGGATGGCTCGACTGGGTGTGCCCCGGGGACGCCCATCTCACCTGGATCGTGCCGGACGGCTGGGGTGGAGCCCTCGCCCTCGGCCTTGGAATCGGCGTGGCATTCCTCGCCGCCGGAATCTTTGCCGCCCTCATCGGCATCCCCACGTTGAAACTGCGGGAGGACTACCTCGCCATCGTGACCATCGGGAGCGCGGAGATCGTCCGCATCATCCTCCTCAATGAACGCTGGCTCGCCGGCGGGAACCCGGGCGATTCCCTGGGCGGTGCGAACGGCATCAGCCAGTACCCGCGCCCGTGGTTCAGTGCCATCACCGGGAACGAGGCGTGGCTGGCCCTTGCGAGGGACCTCACCACGAACGCGTACTACATCTTCAACGTCCTCCTCGCCTTCACGCTGCTCGCCATCGTCATCGGCGTCCTCACCGTTCTCATCAAGAGCCCGTGGGGCCGGGTCCTCAAGGCCGTGCGCGAAGACGAGGAAGTGGCAAAGGCCCTCGGGAAGAACGTGTTCCGCTACAAGATGCAGAGCCTCATCCTGGGCGCATTCATCGCCGCCATCGGCGGCATGGCGTGGGCATGGTACGTGAGCCCCGTGAACCCCGAGAGCTTCCTCCCGATCCTGACCTTCTACGCCTGGATCATCCTCATCATCGGAGGGTCCGGCAACATCCGCGGCCCCATCGTCGGCAGCGCGATCCTGTGGGGCATCTTCGAAACGGCGCGCCTCCTGCCTCGCGCACTCCCCGCGGCGGCAAGTGGCATCCCCTTCCTCGACACCCTCCAGAAGCCGGCCGGCCAGATCTTCCTCATCGGGGTCCTGCTTGTGCTGGCCATGGTGTTCCGCCCCCAGGGCATCCTCGGCAAACGGGAGGAAATGATCCTTGCAAAATGATGCGAACCCGCGGCCGGGCACCCTGTCCGGAACCGCCCATCGCGCCCCTGCCGTGCGAGGGGTGCGAGCATGACACCGCCCCTTCTCGAAGCCCGGGACGTGGTGAAACGATTCGGCGGCGTCACGGCCGTCGACGGCATGGGCATCCGCGTCGAAAAGGGAGAGATCGTCGGCCTCATCGGCCCCAACGGCGCAGGGAAGACCACCTTCTTCAACTGCCTCGCCGGCTTCTGCACACCCGGTGCCGGGAGCATCATCTTCGACGGCCGCGAGATCGCGGGGAACCCGCCCCACAAGGTGAGTCAGGCCGGTCTGGCACGCACCTTCCAACTCGCCCGCACCCTCGCCCGCATGAGCGTCCTCGAGAACACCATGCTCGCGGCGCAGCACCAACGCGGCGAATCCCTGTGGCGGGCCCTCGCGCTCGGACCCATCGGCGCCCTCCATAAGGACGAGGCGCGTGTCCGGGAACGCGCCCTCGAAGTCCTTGCCATATTCGGACTCACCCACATGAAGGATGCGTACGCCGGCAGCCTGAGCGGCGGGCAACGCAAGCTCCTCGAACTCGCCCGTGCCCTCATGACGGAGCCGAAACTCATGCTCCTCGACGAACCCATGGCCGGGGTCAATCCGAGTCTCGGGCGCGACATCAGCCGGAAGATCCTCGAACTTCGCGAGGACCACGGCATGACGTTCCTCATCATCGAACACGACATGGAGACCGTCATGACCCTGAGCGACCGCGTCACCGTCATGGCGGAGGGATCCCTCCTTGCCGAGGGAACGCCGCACGAAGTGCGAACGAACCGCGCCGTCATCGACGCATACCTTGGAGGCTGACCGTTGTCCGACCACGTCCTGGAAGCCCGTGATGTTGTTGCCGGCTACGAAAGCCTCGAGATCCTCCACGGCGTAAGCGCCCACGTGGACCCCGGCGAAGTCGTCACAATCATCGGACCCAACGGTGCCGGCAAGAGCACGCTCCTGAAGGCCCTCTTCGGACTCTGCACGGTGACGGGCGGGACGATGACGCTCGCCGGGAACGACCTTGCGACGCTCGCCACCCACGAACGCGTGAAGCGCGGCATGGGGTTCGTGCCCCAGAACGAGAACGTGTTCCCGAACCTGACGATCCGGGAGAACCTCGACATGGGCGCCTTCCTCGTGACCGATGACCTTGCGCCCCGCTTCGAGAAGGTGCATGGGTTATTCCCGCTTCTTGCCGAGCGTGCCGGTGAGAAGGCCGGGCGCCTGTCCGGGGGCCAGCGGCAGATGGTCGCCATGGGGCGTGCCCTCATGACGGAACCGCGGGTCCTGCTCCTTGATGAGCCGAGCGCGGGCCTCGCGCCGAACCTGCAGGATGACGTCTTCCGGAACGTACGCGCCGTCGCCGGGACCGGTACGGCGGTTCTCCTTGTCGAGCAGAACGCGAAGAAGGCGCTGGCCGCGAGCGACCGCGGCTACGTCCTGGAAGCCGGACGCAACAAGTACGAGGGAACCGGCGCGGACCTGCTCGCGGACGAGAACGTGGGCCGCCTCTACCTTGGCGGATGATCCGCGTCGTGGCGGGCGCGCACCCGTTGAAGGAGTTCCCCGTGGAGCATCGCGAAATCGGTTCCCGCGAATTCTGCCGGATTCCGACGGGCGAGCGTCGCGCAGTGGGCCGGGACCGACCCTGCTCCCGGTTCGAACAAGGCAAGACGACGGGGGCCCGCGGCCATCCTCCGCGTGTCTTCACAAGATTGGTCCGACCGGCCGCTTCGGACGCCGATGCCGGTCGGGGCCGTCGGCCGCCGAGGAGACGCCGCCACAGTTGCCACGGCTGCCACCGTGGCAACCGCCGCCACCTGGGCGCCCGGCCCCCGGTCGACCGGCCGCCTGCGCCTGCCCCGGGAGCAGGGTGGAAAACAAACGCTTAGGTGCGGTGGTGGGATGCGGGGCTTCTGGGCGCGTGGCTTAGTCTGGATATGGCACCGGCCTTCTAAGCCGGCGGTCACGGGTTCGAATCCCGTCGCGCTCGCTGAATGCCCCATGGGCCCGGTCGGAACGTTGCTGCGGGCGGCGGGTCCTGGTGGTGCCCGGGGTCGCCGACCGACGGAATGTCGTCGCGGCCGCCCGTCCTTGTTCCCGGATCCTCGGAGCGCTTGCCGGATGCGATCCAGCTGCCCGATTCATGCGGTGCCGGCGGGGCACTCCTTCTGACATTGCCCCCTGGATGGCGATGGCCCCTGGCGAGGCTCCCAACGGCCCCACGCGAGGCCTCAATCTCAACCCGGCATCCGAGGCCCATCGCGGATGGGGCCCCGCGGGTCCGGCGGCCCGGCAGCTTCGTCCGTGCCGAATCGGCTTTCGAAGATTCCGAGGGCTCGCGCGGCAAGGTCCGGGTCCGCCAGTTCGTACCGGGTTTCGCGGCCATCCGGAACGCCGAGGAGCACCCCGGTCCGCACCAGATGCGACGCGTGGACGCTGACCGTGCTTCGCGCAAGGCCGAGGGCCCTCGAGAACGCCCGCTGGGTGAGGGGCCCGTGGTCCGCGATGAGTTTCGCCATGCCCCGACGGGCCCCATGATGAAATTCCGCCAGGTGCTGTTTCTCACCGGGCCCGAACTGGTCCGCAACGAAGTGGCGCTTGTACCGACCGTCCCGGTACACGTGGAGGATGCCGTGCTCCTCCATGAGGTCCACATGGTACACAACCGTTCCCAGCGGGATCCTGAGGCTGGATGCAATGTCCCTGAGGTGTGCTCCCGGTGTGGCCGTGAGGTACTCGTGGAGGCGTTGTCGAACGGCCAGCGTGAGGATCTCTCCAGATGTCGAAGTGCTCTGCATTCATGGATCCCCATGCGGGCCTTCCGCCGCTGGAAGGCCGCGGTGCCAACCTATCAGCCGGTTCGTTGAGGTATGTTCGTTCCGCTACGACCGCTGGTGGTCGTACCCCCGTACGAACACCGAATATCAAGGGCCCGGAGCCGCGGAAACCGTTGGGGAAGAGGCTTATTCCCCCCCGCCGATTCCCCGTCATGGACGATCGGTCCGCCCTCATGGGCATCGCGGACATCCGGCTCGGGTATTCGCTCGGCCCCGCGAGCGCCTTTCCGCACCAGCGCATGAAGAAGAGCATGACCCGCGGCAACTTCCGATCCGTCGTGCCCTGCCCGAATCGATGCCACGGGGGCGGGTACGAACTCGGCATGCAGCTCCGGGACCATGTGTTCCGGAAGAACATCACGGAACCGATGGGCACGATTCCGTGCATGGGGTACCAGGATGGTGGAAGGGGGCGCCGCCAGAAGTGTGACTACACCCTCCAATACCGGGCCAGTGTCACGTACGGCCCCGGCGGCATGAACCTCTGATCGATGTCCCGCGCATGATGGGCGCCGTCCGGTCCATGGTTTCCCAAGCGGCCGCGTGACCGGTTTCCCCCACGCGGGCAGGCACGCGGGGATGCACTCCAGCCCAGCCGGGACGCGGACACCCCCTGATGGGGAATGCCCTCACCGGGATCCTCCTGCAACCGGGTACCGCCCCCAACCCGGAATCGCCCCAACCGGGAACCTACTTGTAGCAAACCAAGCCTCCGGCCGGTCGTGACGTCCCGCGGCCCCCACGAACACCCCCATCTCGACCGGTATGCGCGCCGGTTTGAACAAGCGGTCGGGGACGCAAGGGAGCGGCTCACCCCGCCGCCCCGGGTCCGGTTCGAACTGCGTCGCAAGAGCATGCATGTGCTCACCGCCGTCCTCGCCGTCCCCGTACTCCTGTTCGCGCCCATCTGGGTCATGCTCACCATCGCCGCCATCGTGGTGGTACTCATCACCGTCGCCTACTCCATCGAGCGGCGACGCCTCCTCGTCGTGAACCCCATCGAGGAAGCGCTGCACGAAGCAGTGACGGAGCCCATCCAGACCATCCTGCAGAAGACGCGCCGGCCCGGGGAATCCTACCCGTGGTCACCGGTCCTCTACACCTTCAGCATCGTCGTCATCGCCCTCGGAACCCAGTACCTCGGCATCCCGTTCGCGTTCGCCTTCGCCGCGTACGCCGTCCTCGGCCTCGGCGACACGGCAAGCGCCCTCTACGGCATCGCCTACGGGCGCAGCCCGCTCCCGTGGAACCGGAAGAAGACGTGGGAAGGGACGGCGGCCGGGATCATCGTCGGCTTCATTGCAGCCGTCCTCTTCGCGAGTGCGGATTTCGCTTTCCGTGGCCAGGTCCTTCCGCTTCTCATCTTTCCGGTGCTGGCCCTCGGCGCGATTGCCGGCATGCTCGCCGAGACCGCTCCCAATACCCAGGACAACCTGATGATCCCCCTGTCGGCCTGGTTCGTCATGGTGGCCGTGGCGATCCCCCTCGGATTGACCGGCTGAGGCGGCCGCGCGGTCGCGCGGGTTTGCCCCGGTTGCCCGACGGGACAAACCGAGGTCAATAGCCTTATGGTCGAGCCGCTCTTAGGTCGCGGTTGTCATGTCGAGCGAGGAAATCATCCTGGTCCGGGTGGACGGCGTCCTGATGTCCACACAGGGACCCGTCGTCATGCTCACGGTGCCCGAGGACGGGACCACCGACAAGGAGCAGGCGGCAGCGGGATCCGCCGTGTTGAACACGGATGTCGGGAAGTTCCGCAACCGCGTCCTGCCCATCTTCATCGACCAGAGCCAGGCGCTCAACATCCAGCTCGCGCTCGAAGGACAACTATCGCCGCGGCCCATGACCCACGACCTCATGAGCCAGGTCATGAACGAACTCGGCGCCGTCGTCGAGAAGGTCGTCATCGAGGAACTCGCCCAATCCACCTTCTACGCGAGCCTCTACATCGAACGGGAAATGGGCAAGGGCGAGAAGGACATCAAGCGCTTCGACGCCCGCCCGTCCGACTGCATCGCCCTCGCCGTCCGCGTGAACGCCCCCATCCTCGTTCGGCGGTCCCTCATGGACCAGGCCAGCATCCTGCGCAGGGACGTGGGTCCCATCGAGGACGCAGGGGGCGAAGACGTCGACTTGCCGGAGATCATGGATGCCACCCGGGTCGAACCGGATGACGAAGGCGGCGACATCGACCTCGGCGTTTCCCGGTGACCGAACGCCACGGTTGGGGTCGGCACGGGCCCGGCCCGTCCGGAAACGAACCGGTCGGAACCCGCCCGGATCGCCCTTGACCGGCCTACGGGCAGTTCAGCCACTTGTCGCCCCAGGACCGCATGCAATGGAAGAGTTCGCCGAGTTCCGCGCCCTTCAGCGTAAGGCTGTATTCCACGCGGATCGGCGCATCACTTTCAACACGGCGGTTCACGAGCCCCTGTTCCTCCAGGCTCGACAGTGACTCGGACAATACCTTCGCGCTGATGCCGTGCACCCGGCGCTTCAGGTCGTTGAATCCCAACGGCCCCTGTTCGAGGTTGTGCAGGATGATCAGATACCATTTCTTCCCGATGATGCGTGCCGTCTCCGCAACAGGGCAGAGATCGAGTCGGGGCCGACTGGTCACGACGATCTTCCGGGAAGCCATACGCATCGGCCCTCCATTCGCTCCGATCGCATATCAAGTTACTTATCGAAACCATGCTGCGACCAGGGAAGCCGCCACGGCTGATGGCGGGCCCACCGGACACCCAGCGCCGGATAGGCTTATGGCGCGAGCGGGCCTCAAATCGCTTGGAGAGTGGCACCCGTTGCTTGAGGACGCATACGGTCGACCCATGGCGGACGTGAGGATGAGCCTCACGAACCGATGCAACTTCAATTGCGTCTACTGCCACAACGAAGGCCTCGGCCAGGTGCAGCCGGCGGGCGGCCCCGTCGGTGACGAGATGACCACCAGCGAGGCCGAGCGGCTGCTCACCATCGCGCGCGGATTCGGTGTCCGCGCCGTCAAGTTCACCGGCGGCGAACCGTTGCTGCGGCAGGATCTGGAATCCATCGTCGCCCACGCAAGCGACATCGGCCTTGAAACCAGCGTCACAACGAACGGCAGTCTCCTCAAGACCCGCGCCCGCGGCCTTCGGGATGCCGGCCTCGACCGGGTGAATGTGAGCATCGACACCTTGGATCCCGATCACTTCGCCCGCATCCGCAAGGGCAGTCTCGCCCCCGTCCTTGCCGGTGTGGACGCTGCCCTCGCGGCAGGCCTGACGCCCGTCAAGGTCAATTCCGTGATCTTCGACGAGACCGTGGACCGGCTGCCCGAGATCCTTGCCTTCGCCCGCGAACGTCCCGGGATCATGCTCCAACTCATCGAGATCATGCCGGAGATCCGCACCGACATGGCGCCCCGGCGCGTCAACGTTGCCCGCGTCCACGAGTGGCTCGCCGCGGAATCGGACCGCGTCGAGGTCCGGTCCATGCACCATCGCCGGATCTACCACGTCGGGGACACGCGCGTGGAGGTGGTGGACCCCGTCGGGAATGAGGACTTCTGCATGAATTGCCATCGCGTCCGCATCACCCATGACGGCCGCATCAAGGGCTGCCTGAATCGTGACGATGACCTGGTGCCCACGCGGGGACTGGACGATGACGGCGTTCGTGCAGCCTACCGGACGGCCGTGGCCAACCGCGTTCCCTATTATGGGGTGTACCTGAACGGCAACAGTCGCAGTGGCATTCCCGTCACCCTGCGTCGCTGATGCCCCCGTTCCCCGGTACCCGTCCGCCTCGGCCACGACAGGTCCCTCATGCCCATCGGCCAAGGGTTCACTGTGGCGGAAAGACAAAGATTAATACCCGGACCCTGCCCTCAAAGGCTATCCCGGGTCCTTGGCGTGCGGTCCTCCGTCCCTCGGTGTGAGCGTGCAAAAGGCTGCGCACATGTTGCGTTCCTCCAGGTTCCGTCCTGCATTCGGTTCATCGAGCCGGAGCGGGTGAGGTGGCTCGAATGAAAACCATGATCATCGTGGAGACGACACAGGGTCGCGAGAATCTCCTGGGTCAAGCGGAGGCGCATCTCACGGAGGATGATGCCATCGTGAAGATCACGGACACGATCAGCGTGGATTCGTCCACGCTCACCGTACCTGCCGATCCCAATGCGGAAGTCGTCGCCCGTGAGCCGCCGAAACTCCTCCCCGGAGGCGTGACGGCGCTGGTCTCCTACGTCCGCATGTCCTCGTCCCTCCTCAAGGGCGTCGAGTACCGGATGGAGCAGACGAAGATCATCTCCAGCCGCGATGTGACCCTCAAACCCGAGCGCGTCGGGAAGAACCCGAAGCCCGCCTCGGCAAGTGAGACCACCGCGTAGGCCTTGACCCGGTGCCCGGTTCGGGCGCCGTTGTTCCTGCCGGTCGCACGCGGCGTTCACGCCCCGTGCGCCCCCGCAATGATCCAATCCGCAAGCGGCAGCTCCCGTGGATCGACCTGGTTCAGCCATGCTGATCCTGAAATCGTGGTGACCATGGATCCCCGCGTCCACCGCGCCCTCCGTGTTGATGGACCGGCCCGAAATGGCAGGGACGCCGGCGGTCGGTGGAACCATCCGCCCGGCGGCACGTCCTCAGGGTCGATTGCCGTCCGGACCGGAGGCAAACCCCTCACCGGAACCACCGATTCCTGTACCAGTCGCCTCTTTGTCTCGCGTGGATGACGCACCCCCGGCATGGGCATCGAGCGACGACCTGCCCCCCCAGTCAGCGGGCGGCGGACCCTGGTCATCATCGCACTTCTCACGCTCAGCTCCCCTGCCATGGTCGGATGCCTGGACCGGATCGAGGCGCCGCGGGACCTGATTCCCCGCGGCGTGTTCCCCGACCCCGTCACCGTGACCGCTTCCCTCGAAGGGGTCCATGTGGACGGCCACCCCTACATCGTGAAAGGGGTCGCCTACAACCCCGTTCCCCCTCCGAAACACCCGGAGGACGGATGGGCCTGGGTGGATCATCCCGACGTGTTCCTCGCCGACTTCAAACTCATGAAGCAGATGGGCGTGAATACGGTGCGCATCCCCCACGCATCCGGCGACACGGAATCCATGCGGGACGTGTTGGACGCGGCCCACCTCCTCGACCTCAAGGTGATGCTCGGCGTGACCGGTCCCCAAGGGCAGGACGTGAACGACGCCGGCGTCCGTGGGCGCCTCGCCGCAGAGATGCTCCACCTCGTGGACGCCTACCGCCGCCACCCCGCCATCCTTGCATGGGTCATCGGATCCGACGTGAACTACTGGTATCCGGAAACCGGGAACGTGGACGATTGGTACCGCCTCGTCGACGATGTGGCGCGCCAGATCAAGGCGCGGGACAGCGAACACCTGGTCACCACGGCAAACCACGGCCTCTCGGATGCGGAATCCCTCGCCGCGCTTGCTCCCTCCCTCGATGTCATCGGCGTCAACCAGTATGTGGTCGATGTGGAGGAATGGACCCGGTGGATCCTGCCCCGCTACGCGAACATCTTCGGCGCAAAGCCCCTCATCATCACCGAATTCGGGGCCGATCGCTTCGACTCCTCCGAGCATGCGGAGGACGAATTTGCGCAGGCGAAGGTGCTGAGCGCAAACTGGCACGCGCTCATGGACGCGCGGGACACGTTCCCCGTGGCCGGCGCCGTCGTCTTCGAGTTCAACGACGCATGGTGGAAGCAGGGTGCGGTCACGACCCATGATGCCACCCGGGACTGGGCGCCCTCGCCCGCCGTGTCCCTGGCAGACGGCGTCTTCAGCGAGGAATGGTTCGGCCTCGTTGCTTGGAACCCGGACGGCTCGCGACGGACGACCCTCGCCTACGACACCCTGCGCCGCGCGTGGGCAGACGGGCAGACCCACGCACCCCCCAGCATCCTGAACGTGGGCAGCGAGACCCGCGGTCACCTGGTCACGGTCACCGCGGACGTCGTCACCCACGGCGCCGTCCCCGCCGATGTCACGCTGATCCACCGCCGCGAGAACGAGGAGTGGGGTCGGACGGCCATGGCCCGGATGGCCGGCGACACGTGGGCCGTCACCCTCGGCCCCTTCGACGGGGTCGCCGTCATCTTCTACCGCGTCGAGGCGGAGGATGCCTACGGTCGCGTCCGGACGACGAGCGTGGAAACGGGCCGCACCATCCCGGGCTTCGAGGCGACCTTCGCGGCGGTCACCATCGCAGTCGTCATCCTCGGGATCGTCCGCGCTCGGCGGAAGGTGGCTCCATGAGCGAATGGGTCACCTATTATCTCACCCGGATCCTCCACGCGCTGGAGGCCCGGTTCACCTTTGCCACCGGGTACCGCGGCAGCATCTTCCTTCTTGCCGGCGGCCTCTTCCTTCTCACCTTTCTCGTGATGTACGCCCTCGCGAAGAGCCTCTTCGGGCGCGCACAACCCGCAATGATGGCGACGACGGCGCGTCCCAAGGTCATCATCATGCCGCGGGCCATGAGCCGCGAGCGGACGCTGTCCGTGCCCGCCGGGAATGACGCCTTCCGTCGTGGATACGAGGACGCGGCGCGCGCCCGTCCGGCGAGCCTGGACGGCCTCCTCGACCACGTGTACGAGATCGGCCTCGGAGACGCCCGCATCCTCGGCAGCACCTCCACCGGGAAACTGGTGCGACTGCACGCCTGCGCAAACTGCCACGCCGACGACGTGGGCTGCGCCTACGCCGCCGGCTATCTGTGCGGCGGGTTCACCGGCCTCTCGCGCCGTGAGACGCACGTCGTGGAAACCACGTGCACGCGACGCGGCGATGCGTCGTGTGAATTCGAGGTGACGTACGCGTGAAGCCGCGGGACCCGGAGGAGCGCAGCGTTGCGCGCATCCTCCTTGCACTCGTTGTGAGTGCCCTCGGAGGCGGCATCCTCGGCTACACGGTCCACGCTGCCATGGGCTACGCCGTCAACCCCGGAATCGGCGTCCAGGCGGCATTCCTGAACGCGAGTCTGACCCGCGCGATGTTCGCGGGCGTGGGCGCCCTCGTGAGCCTCGCCCTCATGAGTCCCGCAACCGGGGCCCATCGCCTCGCCCACGCCCTCCGCTTTGGCATGGGCGTCGTCTTCGGGGGGCTCATCGGACTCGTCCTGTACGCCGTGGGGTACGTGGCGAGCTTCTACCTGACCGCCCCGGTCACCCCCTACTACGTGCTGTACTTCGTGGAAGCCGTCTACAGCCAGACGCTCATCGAACTCCTGTCCGTCGTCGGTGGCGCGGCCGTGGGCGTCCTCCTCGTGCGCTATTCCTGGCGCTTCTACGGCATCGCCACGTACATCGCGCTCATCGCCGTCGTCGCCGGCTATCTCCTCTACAGCATCAACATCACGATTCCCCAGGTGCCGCCCAGCGATCGCCCATTCACCATCGCCCTCTTCACCGTGGAAGCCGCGAGCCTCCTCATGGTGGTGTTCTACAGCTTCTACGCCCTCGACGTGTTTTCCCGGAAGCGATGGAACCGCGGCGTCCGCGACGTCACCTTCAGCCGCTACTACCAGCCCAAGGTCGCCTTCCACGTCACCTGCTTCAACGAGCCTCCCGAGATGGTCATGGAAACCCTCGAACACCTCCTCACCATCGACTACCCGGACGACCGGTTCGTCATCCTCGTCCTCGACGACTCGACCAAGGAGGACATCCGCGCCCCCATCCGGAACTTCTGCGAACAGAACGGCTGCCTGTACATCCATCGCGAAGACCGCCGAGGGTTCAAGGCCGGTGCCCTCAACAACGCATTGCGGTACACGCCCGCGGACACGGAACTCATCGCCGTCATCGATGCCGACTACCACGTGGAACCCGAGTACCTGCGCGAGACCACGGGCTACTTCATCAACCCGAACCTCGGCTTCGTCCAGACGCCCCAGGACTACCGCAACATGCACCAGTCCTTCCTCACCGAGCAGTACTACTACGCGGACGGCTACTTCTACCGCGCCGTGTTGCCCTCCCGGAACGAGGAGAACACCATCATCTTCTGCGGCACCATGGGCCTCGTGCGCAGGCGCACCCTCGAAGGCGTCGGCGGGTGGGCCGAGGACCACATCACGGAAGACCAGGAACTGAGCGTCCGCATCCTCGAAGCCGGCTGGGAGAGCCTGTACGTGAACAAGACGTTCGGCCGCGGACTCATCCCCCCGACCTTTGAAGCCTGCAAGAAGCAGCTGTACCGCTGGAGCTTCGGCGGCATCAAGATCGTGAAAGCCCACTTCGGGCGCTTCCTCTTCAGCCAGATGAGCCTCCGCCAGAAGTTCGACTTCCTCATCGGGAACCTCCACTGGTTCGAAGGATTCTACGTGGTCGCCATCGCGGTCGCCCTCGGCGCCATCGCCCTCGCCGACATCTTCTCCATCGACGTCATGCTCCACCACCAGCGCGA
The DNA here is from genome assembly GCA_041599855.1 of Thermoplasmatota archaeon. Classification (GTDB taxonomy): domain Archaea; phylum Thermoplasmatota; class SW-10-69-26; order JACQPN01; family JAJPHT01; genus JBFILE01. The sequence goes on along the minus strand of JBFILE010000006.1, from coordinate 10,755 downwards.
GGTGTGGTTCATCGGCCTCGTGCCCGTCTTCCTCCTCGTGGACAGCATCACCCGCCTCCACCGCGCCATGAACTCCAGCATGAACGTGAGCATGCGGGGCACATTGAAGGTCCTCGGCATGTGGATGGCCATCAAGTTCAACAACATGTTCGCGGCGCTCAAGAGCTTCGCCGGGTTCCGCATCCCCTTCATCCGGACACCGAAGGCGCCGGACCGGAAGCCTTCGCGCCTCGAAGCCATCGGCCGGAGCCTTGCCCTCTCGCGCTTTGAATCGACGGCAGCACTCGTGTGCCTTGGCCTTGCGGCAGGGCTTGTGACGAAGGAGGCGCTCCTTGTCGTCCGCGGCGCGGACATCGTCCTCACGCGCGTCATCCTCGTTGTATGGCTCCTCTACTACGCGCTCATCTTCGCGTGCGCGTTCCTCTATTCCTACAAGGCGTACCGGACGTTCATCCCGGACGACGAACTCTTCCCGGCATCCGGACGCGCGCGCCGCAATCGGCGGCCGCCGCGGGTGCCGGTGGATGCGCCGGCGATCGGTGGGGAGTTCTTCCGGCGGGTGTGAGGGTTGCCGGGCCGCGGATGGCCGTTCGGCACTGCGGGCCGCGTTTGTTCACAATGGCCGTGGGCGTCCTTGTCGATCTTGGGTTTGTCCAATCAACACAGGGGGCGCGGAGGGCACGGGGAACGACTTTCCAAAGGCCCGCGTCTCCGCGCCCCCCGTGCCCTCCGTGTTGATGGACTGGGACGCCCGACAACCTCGCCCCGCAACGGAGCCAAGGAGCCAACCGTGCCTCACAAATCCGCGGCCCGCGCCCGCAACCAGTCCACGGTGAGCCGCACACCCGCACCCGTCGCCTGCTCCGGCGAGTAGTCCTTGTTGAAACCGGGTGAGTCATCGTTCCACGCCACTGCGGCGATGTCCAGGTGCACCCACGGCCAGTCCCCGATGAAGTGGCTGAGGAACTTCCCGGCCGTGATCGCCCCGGCGTTCTTGCCGCCGATGTTCTTCACGTCCGCGATCTTGCTCTTGATCTGCTCGTCGTACTCATCGTAGAACGGCAGCGCCCACGCACGCTCATGGGTGCGGTTGCCTGCATCGTGGAGTTCCCGGAGGAGGTCCTCGTTGTTCCCCATGATGCCCATGGCCTGCGTGCCGAGGGCGACCGAGACCGCGCCCGTGAGGGTCGCATAATCGAGGACAGCACCCGGCTTCAGGTTCTCGTCCACCCAGCACAGCGCGTCGGCCAGGATGAGGCGTCCTTCCGCATCCGTGTTCTGGACCTCGATCGTCTTTCCGTTCTTCGCGATGAGGACGTCGCCCGGCTTGTACGCGTTCCCGCCCGGCATGTTCTCGGTGAACGGGGTCACGCCCACGATGTGCAGGGGCAGGTCGAGGAGGGCCGCCGCGCGCATGATGCCGAAGACGGCCGCAGCACCGCACTTGTCGAACTTCATGTCCTCCATCTTCGGGCCCGGCTTCAGGCTGATGCCGCCGGTGTCGAAGGTGATGCCCTTCCCGACGAGGGCGATGGTGGGCGTGTCCTTCCCCTTCTTCCCGTGCTCCATGATGACGAAGCGCGGCTCGTGGATGCTGCCCCGGTTCACCCCGAGGAACGCGCCCATCTTCTCCTTCTCGATGTCCCGCTTCTTCAGGATGCGGACCTTGACGCCGAGCTTCTTCAGGTCATTCGCGTGGTCCGCGATGGTGGCGGGGATCGCTTCGACGCCGCTCAAGGTGCCAAGGGTGCGCGTCCAGTTCACGCTCGTTGCAACGGCGCGGCCCCGTGCGGCGCCCGTCCGGATGGCGTCGATGCGGGATGCGTCATGCTCCACGATGACCATCGAATCCGGGCCTTTCGTGGCGGCGCTCCCGCCTTCGGATGCCTGCTCCTGCTCCTTCCGCTTCGATTCCATGCCACGGTACACGTCGAAACGGTACAGCCCGAGGATGGTCCCCTCGGCCACCGCCTCGGCCGCGCGCTCGGGGTCGATGCCGCCGATTCCTGCGCCGTGGACGATGGTGTGGAGGGCCTTCACATCGAGGGCCCGCGCCTTCTGCGCGACCTTCGCACTCACGCGACGCACCTTGTCCACGTCGAAGTCCTTCTCCTTCCCGAGACCCGCGAGGAGGACGCGCTTCGCCTTCACGCCGTCCGGGTAGAGGACAGCGATCTCGCCGAGCTTCCCCTTGAAGTCGCCTGTGGCAAGGAAGGTCGAGATGGCGCCACCCGTCGCGGCGTCGAGGGCGCCGGTTGCGCCAGCCGGCTTCGTGACGCCCTGGAACAGGTTCACGACGATGGCGTCGCACGCGGAAGCTGCGATGTCGCCCGCTTCCACGCGGACATCCACGTCGGCGACGAGGGCGCGGTCGCCGACCGCGAAGGTCGGGAACGCCTTGGGTCCGGCGGCCTTCCGTGAGGCGCGTGCCGTCTTGCGCTTCGGGGCGCGGGGGGCACCCTTGACCGCCTTTGCGGCCTTTGCCGCTCCCTTGACTGCGCCCTTCGGGGGGGCCGCCTTGCGAGCGCCGCTTCCCTTGGTTCCCTTGGCTCCCGTTGTTGTCGCCTTCGTTTTTGCCACGGACTCACCCGATGGCGCGGCAAGTGGGGTGCGTCAGAAGAAGGTTGCGACTTGGGTTCTCGCGGGAGGCCGTTGCGGGGACAGGGCCCCGTGGCGCCGCCGGTCGGAGCGCGGTTTGCGGGCCGACCGTGCCGGGGCCCCCGGGGGCTCACCGGGTCGATTCGCCCGATCCTTCCGGTGAAGGCGGCCGCCGCCATCGCGGCCATGAGATCCACGGGGGCAGCGCGTCGCTGTCCAGCGCGTCCTCGGCCACCCGCAGCTGCATCTCCCGCGGCGCCGGGTCCGCGTACGCTTCCCGGAGGATGAACCACAGGATGAGCGGGGCCGCCGGGAGGGCCAACACCGCTGCGTCCAGAAGGGTCACGCCGGCGAGGGCGCCTTCCACTGCGCCAGCGGCGAGGGCCGCGAGGATCGCGAACCCGAGGAGGAGTGAGATCCGGTCGCGTGTGCCCAGGGCGCGTCGGATGCCGGCCATCACGCGGAACGGCTGGAGGAGTGCGAAGGCCGCGAAGATGCCCAAGGCGACCAGGAGGTGCGGGATCAGGCGCCCATCGAAACCGGGGACCGGGGCGGTCGCGATGCCGAGCAGCGCCGGGAGGAACCCCGTGATGGGGTCGACACCGATGCGCGCCGCATTCCACACGACCCACGGGGCAAGGAGGATGACGAGGGATGCGCCATGGGCCGCGCCACAGCGCGTGCGCTTCCCGTTGCGGCGGCCCGTGAGGGCCGTGGCCACGAACGCCACGAGGAACACGGCAGGGAAGAGACCGGGGCGGGCCAACGTGGCGATGGCGCCGAACGCTCCCGCGAACGCGGCCGTGGTTCCCGGGTTCGTTGCGGTCCACGAGCGGATGGCCGTCGTGACCGCGGCGGCGAACGCGAGGATGGCAACCGTGTCGGCGTGGCCGCTCGCCACCCCCATGATCATGAGGGGATGGGCCGCGAAGAGGGCGACCACGAGCCATGGGGCCGCGTCCGATTCGAACGCGGGGGGGCCCTTCGGGCGCTGGGTCGCGGAAGGGATCGAAGCGACGGACCGGAGGTGATCGCGGGTGAGAAGGAAGAGTCCGAGGAGGGCGAGGGCGTGGGCGGCAAGTGCCGCCGCCTTCAGGCTTGCAATGCCCGGCCCGAGCACATGGAATGCGAGCGCGACGATCAAGGCCTGGAGGACGCCCCCGTCGACAAGGGGCGCCATCTCGCCATGAAGGATCGCGCTCGCGATCGCTGCGTCCTGAAGTCCCCGCGACCCGGCGCCCCCCGTTCCCATGCCAAAGGCGAGGACAAGCGAGACGCTTGCGCCGAGGCATGCGAGGGCAGCGGATAGGCGGGGCTCTTCGAGGAGCCGATCGAGGAGACGGTTCCATTGAGCCGGCAAGCCGGTTCTGGAACGCCCGTCGACGGCCATGGGCCATGGTTCAGGCCTCACCCTATTTAGATGGCAGACCCACGGGCAAGACGGGAATCGGGCACCCACGGTGCCTCCCGTCGGTGCGCGCGCGGCCGTTGTTGGCCGCAGGGGGAGACCGCGGGCAGGTGGCCTTCGGGGTGGATGCAACCGGGCCTCATCGCGGGGACCGTTGGACCGGCCCATGGGAGCGGGCCGCCCCCACGTTTATGGCCCTGCGCCCCGTCCCCGGCGTGTGTCATTCGAGGACCTGCGCCGCGACCTTCGCGCGTTCATCGACGAGCGCGACTGGGATCAGTTCCACCGGCCCAAGGACCTCGCGGTGGGTCTTGCCGTCGAAGCCGGCGAACTCCTCCAGGAATTCCAATGGACGGACCCCACGGCGGACGAGGTCAAGGCTGCCCCCGAGAAGCTCGAAGCCATCCGGCGCGAGACGGCGGACTGCTTCATGTACGCGATGCTCGTGGCCGACAAGCTCGGGTTCGATGTGGTTGCCGCGTGTCAGGACAAGCTGGTCGAGAACCGCACCAAGTACCCGGTGGAGAAGAGTCGGGGCCGGAACGTGAAGTACACGGATCTGTGAGTGCGCGGATCGTGGCCGCGTTCCCCATCGAGGTGGAGCCGCGCCGCATCCCGTTTCCCCGATGCGAAAAAAATTGATCCCCAACGATAGACACCGCGCCACCCGAAGGGTTATGGTTCCTGATCCTGCTCGCACCCATGGTTTCCGGATATTTCCGGAGCCGGGGAGACGGCAGGCCATCCCAAGATGGACCTGCAAGAGGAGGACTCAGCTTGGCTATCGCCTTCACTCAGCGCCAGCGCCAGCTCTTGACGCTGGCCATGGTCACGGTCGTGCTCGCAGCGGACCTTGCGATCTCGTACGGCAACTTCGATGAGACGAAGGAATCCGGGACCGTGAGCCACGGAGACCTGGCATCGTTCGCGCCGCCCGAGATCCATCGGTCGGAAACCTTCGCCCGGCTCGGCTCCGTGGCGTTGAACCTGACGCCGTGCCTTCACGGAACGAGTGAGAATCCGTACACCGGATTCACCTGCGAACACGATATCTTTTCAGCCTACATGGGCGCCCACGAGAATGGCGACCACTTCGGTTCCGCATACGGACAATTCCGCGCCTACTATGACGAGAAGTACGCGGCAGACCCCGGCCACTACGATGCCCTCGGGATCGACGGTGGCGACGCCCTCATGCGCGACGAACTCCGGCAGCACGGCATCACGGAGCCTGTCATCAACGCCGTCTGCGGCGCCAAGGACCCCCTCCGGAGCACCCTTGATCTCCTCCCGAGCGCCACCCTCGGCTCCGAAACCCTGGACATTTCCGCCCTCCCCATGGAAAAGCGCATCCTCCTTTCCAGCATCTGCCGATTCGCCCCCTACTTCGCCGAGGATACCTACGGGGAAGCGGACTACCACGAACAGCACGACCACGAACATGAGGACAGTCCCGTCCAGGATCCCCTGTCGCGCGTGATGAGCGACGGCAGTGACGTGATGGGTGCACCGGATGCCGCGGGCGCCCACGGTCACGGCGGTCCCCACGGCATCGACTTCAACAGCGAGCTCAACTGGGTGTATTCCTCATTGTCGCACCAGGGCAAGGTCGCGATGGTCAACCTGAACGTGGTGGACTGGGGCAAGGTGGCCACGTACGAGGATGCCACCGGATACCGCGTCATCCTCTTCGATGACGAGGCCATGTTCTCCGACGAGTCCATCCTGTACTACGCCTCCAAGCTCCTCACGGAAGGCCGCGGCCGCGAAGTGGAAACCGCGGAAGCCCTCGACGCCATCCACCGGTACTGTTTCGACCGGTCGAAAACAGGACTATTTAATCGCGCGGGGGCGGAAGCATGGCGCGACTCCCTCGATCTGCCGTCCGGGCTCCAGCAGTATGCGGACGCACTGGCCTTCTTCGGCCAGCACACCACCGTCCCCGTGCTCACGAAGGACCTGCCGACGGGCCACCGCCCCGGTGCCCAGGGCCTCGCCGGGTGGTCCTGCTTCCTCGCCTTCACCGGCATCGACGCCCGCCCCTGGGTGGACCCCACCTTCATCAACCCGTTCTGCACCTTCGACACCCGCCACATGGGCCGCTTCGACGCGAAGAACAGCCCCGGGTCGTACTCCCGGTCGAACCCGGGCATGCTCGGTGACGGCGACGCGTGGCGCTGCGACTGGTTCGTCCGCTATGTGAACGTGACCAAGGACATCGACCTCACCGTCCGCCGCCGCGCAGACACCATCGAGAACCCCGGCCTGCCCCTCCTTCAGGAGGAGCACCGCACGTGGCCGCGCGAAGCCGATGAACCCCTCGACGCCCACGAGCAGTACATCGAAGTCCTCACCCAGGTGTCGATCGGACCCCACGACCTCGTGTACAATCCGACGAACGGGCTCGTGTACGTCACCCACTACTGGCAGTTCAGTGATCCGGACATCCGGCTCCTGCCGGATTGGACGATCCACGTCATCGACCAGAACCCGGCGAGCGATTCCTTCAACAACCCGTACGATTCCATCCGGGGCCCCACCGCGTTCAGCTGCTACGGCACGCGCGACCCTGATGAGCAGTTCGCTCGCGGCATCGGTGTCGACCCTCGACCCTCCGATCATTTCTTCACCCACCTGTATCCCGCACGGATGTGTGCCAAGAACAACAACGGCTCGGCGACAGTCCTCTCCGAATCGTACCCCGTGGACGTGGGCGGACCCATCGACGCCCTGCATCCCGTGACCGTGGATGTGGATGTGCCGAGTGGCCGGGTCTTCCTCGTGAACCGGGAATCCAACACCATCTCCGTCCTCCACCACAACGGCATCTACGACTTCGAAAGCGACCCTGCGAAGATCAACCTGCAGGGCCCGAAGCGCATCGCCATCGACTATGGCCCCGACACCGTGGTCCAGTCCCCGCGTGATTTCTCCCTCCATCGTGGGGACGCCGACGGCCCTCTTACGGCCCGCGAGAAGGCCGGGTACTTCACCCTGCTCCCCGATCAGGAAACGATCCGCGAGGAAGACCCGATGGCGGCCACTCGCCCGGTGATCACCGCCATGGTCCGACGCGTCCTTGAGGACCGCACGGTCTGGCCGGCCATCGTCGGCGACTTCCGCAACGCCCTCGCAGCCGCCGATTTCGACATCGCCGAAACCGCCTTCTTCGCCACATGGGGCCGCACCCTCGAAGATGCGAAGGATCGGGCCGCGTTCCGGGAAGCGTTCCTCCGCGTCGCTGCCGCAACGGATGCCGTCCGGCCGGACGTCCTCGCCCGCGAACTGGGCCGACTCGACGCGCACCTTCCCGGCCGCCTTTCCGTGTTCGTCGATGAGCTTGTCGGCCTCACGGATACCGTGACATTCCTGGATGGCGCAGCCGACGTCCGCCGACGCTGGACGGAAGCGGCGAGCAAGGGAACCCTCACGGGCCTTGCCGCGCCGGGATTCGACGAGGATTCCGTGGTGGCCGCCATCGACGCCACGGCGCCCATCCTTGCGGCCACATTCGCATCCGGCAGCGCAGCATGGCTCGACTACTGCGTCCGCTACAGCGCCGACGACTGGATCTTCCACCTTGCCGAAGGGAAGGCGCCCGGGGAACCGCAGGGCAAGGAGGCCGAGAACGGGTTCCACCACTTCCACTGCGACGACGTGTACCCCATCCACTACCCGGACCGGACGCCCATCCAGGTGGATTTCGTGGGAACGAGCAACAACCACGAGGTCTTCATCATCCGCGAGCCCATCGGCCCCCTCCTCATGGACTACTGGTACGAGACCCGCCCGCGCATCCTCCAGCCGTTCGACATCTGGGTGAACTCGGGGGACGGTTCCATCTACATCTCGAACCTCGGGAACCACGACAACGTGCCCCTCGTCAACGGCTGGCTCTCCATCATCCAACCGGGGGCCAAAACCCCTTGCCACATCGAAGAGTCCCATGCGCAGGAACCCTTCCGGTCCCTTGCGAACTCCATGCCCCGCACCACCTGCATCATCCCGCCGATGATCCGCAGCGGATTCTCTGCGAACCTGCTCTTGAGCATGGACCTCATGCCCCATCACCTGAACGTGAATCCCTACACCTTCGAAGTGTACGGCGGGCATCTGATGTCCGACTACATCATGGCGGCGCAGCTCGAGGTCGAGCGCGAATCCTGGGCCATTCCCAAGGCCCACATCTTCGGGAGCGACGTCGTTCCCGGGGCGGCCGCGGTGCCGAACCCGAACCCGACCGGGATGGGCGTGAATCCGTCCTCGCAGCGGCTCTTCATGACCCATTTCATGGTTGACGAGCCCCAGTTCATCCCGTTCCTCGGCCGCGATGAACGCATCGACCACTACACCGGGATCGTGGACCTGCGGAACTATTCCCTGGTGAATGACCTGATCCCCGTGGGCGACCACCACGTGGTCGTCGATCTCAGCCGTTCCCCGGGCCGCGGCTTCTACGAGCAGCCGTTCTACAACCGCACCGTGGACCTGAACATCGGTGGACGCTCCGTCATCGGCAATCCAGTCCTTGTCGGCGACACGGCCGGCACCATGCGCATCTTCAACCGGTGCACGTACTACAGCGCCGAAGTAGGCCCCACCGCATTCACTCCCGGATTCTTCGATGCGGGCCGCTGCTACAACCTCTTCGAACTGCAGCCCTGGGAAGACGGCGTCCAACCCGTCTACGAGGATGAATCCGCCTACGAGGTTCCTGTGTCGTCCGGCCCCCGACGGGTCTACCAGCAACCGACCGATTCCAACGTGTATTGGGAGGTCGGCTTCGAGAACCTCAACTTCGGCGTCCTCAACTTCTTCATCGACCCCGACAACGTGCCCGCGAACCTCCGTGTCCTCCAGCCCCACGCCCGCGACCGCGACCGGTTCGTGGACAGCGGCCTCCAGGTCACCGAGGAATTGGCGAGCGCATGGGTGACCGTGGACACGCGCCAATCCCCCAAGGTCCCCCACGGCGACCTGCCGTTCGCCATCGACCTTTCGGCCGCGGAACTTCCCCCCGCCGCGTCCTGGGACTCGCGCGAGGAATACTTCCTCGGCTTCGACACGGCGTACGTGGTGGAGCCCGGTGCCCGCCCCCGCCCCGAGCACCCGGACCGCATGACTGTCGGCATCGCGGATTCGTCGACCCTGCCCGAACGCGCAGCCGACATCACCGCCGTGACGACGGTGGCCGACTGGGATGCCGCATCCGCGAACGCCGCGTGGCACACGATCCGGATCCCGATCGGGAACGTGCCCGGCACGGACCCTGGGAGCACCGTCCGCATCGTCCTCGACTTCGATTCGGGCGACGCCATCGCAAATGCATTCAGCGGATGGACTGTCGCAGGCGCCGCCATCGAGAACCGTGACCCCCTGTCGGACGGCTCGGAGCCTGAGCCGCGCGCGACATGGGACCTGCCGGATGCCGACATGACCGGGATTGCGACGGCCATGTACGCATCCCCCGCCGGCGCGCTCGTTCCGGCGGTCGGATTCCGCGATGCCGTCAAGGGCACGTACGACGTGGGCGGCGCCACGGGCCGCGCGGTCATCAATGTCATGATCCCGGACGGTGTGGAGGACCCCGTCCTCGTCCTCACCCAGCGACAGGTTGTCGAGGACGCGGACCTCGTCCTCGGCACCGGGAAACCCATGGACACCATGGCCGTCGAGGTCAGCGTGGATGATGGCATCACGTGGAAGCGCCTCTGGAACCGCGACAGCCGCGACGCGCCCCTCGGCGACATCACGCGCACCCTCGCGAACGTCACGAACCTGGTGCAGGTGATGACGATGGCCGCGCGCACCGACGAGACCCGCCCCCACGGCGCCTTCGTGGATGTTTCGGAATCCACCCTGAGGTTCCGCTTCCGCTTCGACGCGGTGGACCCCGTCGCGAACGAATACCCCGGGTGGCTCGTTGCGAATGTGGACCTGGTCCGTGCCTCACGCAGTGCATCGGGCGAACTCGTCATCGATCAGACCTTCGCACTCCCGGACCCCGTGCTGGCCACGCCCGACGTGTCGGTCCCTTCGTGGCGGCCCGTGTCCAACGATCCGTTCTTCGGCGAGATTCCCGGAGGATCCGGATGGCGGTTCATGGGGGCCGACGGCACCTATGCGACGGCCGGTTCCCTCGGCGGAGCCTCCGGCCTCGTCTGCCGACTCGACCACCTTGGTTTCGGAACGTGGGCCGGTCGCGCCACGCGGGGCCCGGGCGCCGGCGGCGTCACCTACCACGCCCGCGACCTTGCCGGGCAGGTCACCGAACTCCTCCACCAGACCTCACGGGGCCCCGCCCTCGTGGAGGATTCCTTCCAGAACGCCGGGTTCACCGAGAACTACTGGGCCCGCGAGACGATGGACCCCCACGGCGTGGCCGCGCCCGCGTACGTGTTCGATCCCTTGATGGACGGCATGGGCGACGTCCTTCCCGAGGACACGCCGAACGACTTCCGATCCGCCACCGTGGATGCCGCCGTGAACCCGGGAACGGGCGAACACGTCATCGCTTCGCGCCCCGTCCTCGTGGAGATTCCGCCCAAGGCGAGCAACCGGTTCGCGGATGTCCTTCCGCGACTCGTCACCGAGGCGGCGGCGTTCGTGGATGACGGCATCCAGCAGCGCCGCGGATTCCTCATGGCACCCGGCGATCCGAATGCGGAACTCCTGCCTGACGAATACCGCAAGGTGCTCGTCGGGGAGGGCGCGTTCCTCAACGCGAGCCACGTGAACGCCCTGCGTCC